>CAZNFZ010000026.1:0-9868 GCA_964572665.1 uncultured Methanosarcinales archaeon | reverse complement strand
GAAGCAACTATTTTCAGGGTAGACCAGCTAAAACCGTTTTTTAAGAAGTTAAATTCGTATCGTGATGAGCGTATGTTTTTGTCTTTTCCGCGTGATTTCTGGCTGGAATTGAAAAAGCCAAACACTGCTCCCAATGATGGTTATGTGGGTGACATGCAATATGAAGTTTCTAGCATAAAGTCAGATTTTCCTAATCAGTTATCCTTTATGTATAATTTGGCGCGCGTGTTTGATTCGAAGGATGTGCGTGTTAAGGCTTACAGTAATCTGGAAATGGAGCTTGAGCCTATTAACCCTTTAAGCACTGATGATTTATTTTTGAAGCTTGTTGGTTTTAGTGATCCTAGGAAAGGCAGGACGCGTGATGTACAAATGTTGAATAAGGCGCGTGTATGGCGTGTAGAGCAGCTGCTCGGGTTGTCCGACTGGATTAATAGCTACCGTGACAAGTCATTGGAATTGTGCATTTCATCAAACACAAAGGTCTGCGTTAAACTTGAGAAGTCAGAGTCTTGCAATGAACAATACGAGGGTGATTGCCGTTATGACGTGACTGGAAAGTCGCAGTTTCACATTTTCGAAAGAATTTCAGGAATTTTTTCGCAAACTCCCGTTACAGTAGAGATAAAAAATGTTCCAATCAGCCAGTCATACATACCTGTGCCTCCAATGCAGCTGGAAAAGTTCATTCTGCAGTGCGCAAGATATAGTGATGACCTTTACTTCTGAGTTTTGAAATATTATCGCGCTGAAATAATATTTACGCGAAGAATTCAGTGCCTATTAGCAACCAATTTTTTTATTCTAATTCTCTCTTCAGTATTTTATGCGCGCGATTGATCGCTTTGAATTTGCTCAAATTGCCGGTAGAAACGTCAGGATGGTGTTCTTTTGCTAACGCCTTGTATCTTTTATTGATAGCGTCTAAATCTTTAGTATCGTGGCTTACTCCTAATATTTCTCGCGCTTCTTTGCGTTGTTCCTCAATATCTTCTTGTTCTGAGAATTCGCTGACGAAGTCTTGCATGGTTTTTCGTTTGTTAATTACTGCATCTACTTCAAGCGCGATTACTTTTGAGATGATGTATAGGTTTTCAACAAATCTCGGGGCTGCTTCATAGCTGAAGTACATACGGTGTCCGTCCATAAACCACAATACTGAAGCTGGAGCGTTTTTCAAAGCGTATTTTTCCATTTGGACGTCAATCTGGCTTTCTGGAACTCCCAGCAAGTTCAACGCTTTAATGATGTGGTTCATGAATTGTACCGCTCGCCTGCTGAACGATTCGTTTACTATAAATGTCTCGAATTCATGCCCTTTTACTTTTGTTATTGCCATTTGTTACCATTCGGTAGTTCTTAATCGAAGCCATCCCTTTATAAAGGTTAGCTAATGGCGCCCGCAAGAAAGTTTTAAAATAAACTGTGTTCAGTGGCTTTTAAGGTTATTCTGCAAGTTTCATCCTTATCTTCTTCTGCCTCCGAAGGCTTTTTATACCTTATTATTATCTGAGAAACACTATGACTATTAGTAAGAAAGACGTTGAAAAGTTACGAAAGGGATACCGTGATGAGCTAGCCATTCTAGAAGAGAAATGCAAGGCCGGCAATGCAACGAAAGATGAATATGCGCAGTTGAATAAGTTCAGAAAAAAGATGAAGTAATTAGTATTTGCACGGTCCTGGTACAACATTCGTAATCTGTGATGACGAACCGCCAACACGTTGGCACACCATTCGTGCTTCTCCTTCGTTGGTTGCAGTTATTCCTTGAGTTGAACCACTGCAAGTGTAGCATTCTTGTCCTTGTGAGCTGTGCCTTGTTATTCCTGCTTGGCAGTCCGCAATGCATTGTCTCAATTCAGCTCCGCCAAGTGGTTCTTGTCCAACTAAGGGCCTGCCGCCTTCTGTGCCAAAACAACTTGACTGGCAGTCTGTTACGCTGCCCTGAGTTCCTATCATGTAATTTCCTGGGTCATCTTGTGGAGGAGTTATTCCACCTGCATCCAGTCCGTCAGGGCTTTGGATTTGGTTTGGATCAAGTGGCATGTTCTGCCATGGTCCTCCGTGATATGCCATGCCTGATGGTTGGTCGTGAAGAAGTGTGTATGTTAGTCCGCCCAAAGCTATTACGGCAAAAGCGAGAAATATGTAAACTGCTGCTTCACCTTTTTTCGACATGAAAAGAATTAATAGAACTTGATTTAAAAATGTTATCTTCTGTGTTTCCAGAATTGTTTGTGTTTCTTTTGCCCGCCGTGCTCTTGGAACGACCGTTCGTGTGCAGGTCCTGCAAGCAAGGCAACTTTTTCAAATTTGGGAAGTGGTGCAGCTTTTATTTCTCGTCCGATGTCGCGCATGATTGTTCTGAAATCGCGGACATCTTGTGGTGTGACAAATGTAACTGCGTCTCCTTTTGCTCCTGCACGTGCGGTTCTTCCAATTCTGTGCACGTAATCATCTGATGTCTGGGGCAGTTCATAGTTGTAGACGTGTGAGATGTTGCTGATGTGCAGTCCTCTTGAAGCGACGTCTGTTGCGACAAGGATGCCGAGCCCGCGTTTGTGTAAAGTTGTAATCGTATGAATTCGGTTGCTTTGTGAGAGTCCGCCGTGGATGGGAATAGCGTCTATTTTTTGAGCTCGCAAGTTCTTTGCTATTTTATCGCAGCTGCGGCGTGTTTTGCAAAAGACTATTGCAATTCCTGGAGTTTCGTGCTTCAGGCAATGCACTAGAAGTGCAAACTTGTCCGGCTGTGGTACGGCGAATGCTTTTTCAGTAAGGAGGCTCGAATCAACTTGGGTTTTTGCTTGGATTGAGACTGGCTCGTTCATGTATTTGTGAACAAGCGATCGTAATCTTGGAGATAGTGTTGCGCTGAATAGAAGTGTCTGGCGGTGTTTTGGAGTATGTCGCAAAATCTTTTCAACGTCATCAACGAATCCCATGTCAAGCATTCTGTCTGCTTCATCAAGGACAAGGTATCGAACTAAGCTGAGTTTAAGTCCTCTTTGAATTAGGTCAAGGAGTCTTCCTGGTGTTGCAACAATTATATCTGCAGTGCGCACTGCGCTTATTTGCTGTCCAATTCCCACTCCGCCAAATACGGGAACAATTCTTACGGAGAGATATTTTGCAAATCCTTTTATTGCATCGCTTACTTGTACGCAAAGCTCTCTTGTTGGAGTTAGTATTAATGCCTGGACGCCCTGGCCTGGGTTGAGTTTGATTAGTATTGGAAGTCCAAATGCTGCAGTTTTTCCAGAGCCGGTTTCTGAATGTCCAATGATATCTTTTCCTGAGAGAATCAAAGGAATTGCTTGTTCTTGAATGGCTGTTGGGTTTGAATAGCCCTGTTCGTGTATGGCTTTCAGTATTTGGGCTGGTAGATTAAGAGATGAAAATGTCATGTAGTTGCTCCTCGTCTATTCTCTAAACTATATATCTTAGAATAGCAATCATCTTTCGAGAGTGTTCATTTATAAATGTTTGTGTTTAAAGCTCTCAGAAGTCTCTTTCTTCGCGTTCAATCTTGTAATCCACAGTAGGGATTTTTTCTATGTTGAAGAAATTCCAGTCTCGCTCTGGCTCGCATTGTTCAAGGTACTGTTCGTGTCTTTTGCGCATAGTATGGGCTAAAACTGCAACTGTTGCCATGCTTAACCCAAGGTATAGCGCTCTCGGGTCTAGTGGCGCTTGTGTTGGATTTCCGCCATATTTCGTTGGGTCGCAGACTGCTCCTGGAGGCCTCATGCAGTATCCTTGTTCAAATGCAGGATAGCGCTTCTCTTCCACTGTTTTGCCTTCAAGTCCTGGCCTGCCTGCTAAAAGTCCGATAGTAAGTGCGATGTTTTTTGCCGTGTTTGCAATAATTCCCATAGCTCAGGTCTCCTTCGCAGTGCTTTTTATAATTTTGTATGCTGCATGCAATAACATTTATATACGCTCACGTCTACAACTTTTTAAAAGGTGATTAACTATGAATAAGCGTGTTGTGTTGTTCGCATTCATTTTCTTGTTGTCATTAACGGTTGTTGCTGCTCAGTATTGTCCGTCTCCTAAGGCTGTTGATGGAGAGCGTACGCGCAGTTTGCATTTGAACGCTAAGGAAACTGATGTTTGGATAAAATACGGCGGCAACACTAATGCGTTGTACCGTTTACGAAGTGCTCAGGGAATGGAAGGTGTTCGCGGGCGTGACCAGTGGGACACTTTACAGCGTATTCTTGCTCAGATTGATAATGCGAATGAGTTGAATAAAGTGGAGATTTCACGTATGCTGAAGGTAAAGCAGTGCGGTGAAACTAAGGCAATTGGTGTGCAGAGTGGAACTTGTTCTGGTAAGGTTGTTATGAGCCCGAATTGGGTTAAGAATGTTGCTTTTATGCCTGAAGGTGTATACGCTGCTGCATTGAACGTTAAGACGTCTAATTCTGGCAAGTGCAGTTACGTTCCGCAAGGTCTTGTTCCTATGCCTGGCAAGGAAATGCCTAAAATGGTTAATGAAGAACAAGGTCCGTTCTTTAATTGCAATAATATTCCTCAAATGGCTTTGTTTTCAAGGTCATACGCGAGCTTTTACAAAGTGCGCAGCACACAGTTCCGCGTATATTCTTATAATGGCTGGGAAATTCATTGCGCTAGTGTTGGCAACAATATTTGGGAGACTGCGAAGAAGACTGAATATGATGTGCCGATTTCTGTGCAGCCCGCGGGTGCATCAGGCATTGGCAGAATTCAGACAATCAAGCAACTGCCTGAAGGCAAGCTTGCCGGCACTATCTCTCGTCTTGACAAAAGGATTCCGTCGAGAGTGAATTATGTTGTCAGGGATGTGCAGCTCAGGCTTGGTGAGAAGGTCTCATTTACTCAGAGCGCGACTGGTCTTGTTATTGCTATCATGCCGGCGAAGTAGTTTTGAGAAGGCTTGACTTGTATTTTTCAGGATGGTAAGCTTGTGCGCGAATGATTCTTGGTGTGAGTCCTCGCTGTGCGAGCGTTTCTTTTAGTTTTGTTTCGTCTATTTTTTGGTCGTACCCAAGGCAGATTATATCTGGTTTTTCTTGTTCGACAATCTTCAATTTGTCTCCTTCATTGCCGAGAATTGCTTTGTCAACAAGTAGTTGTGAGGCAACATTTGCAAGCCGTTCTTGTTCTCCAAAACGCAATGTTTTTCCTTCTTTCGCCGCGCTTGAGTCGCGCGCCACAACAACAATGAGAAAATCTCCAAATTCTTTTGCCTGCCTGAAGTAGTCAAGATGTCCTGGGTGTAGTATGTCGAAAGTGCCCGTGCACAGTATTTTGTCCATACAGTCGTACTTTATGTACGTTACACATATATCTTTCTCTTGCCTAAGTACTCTTATGGTGAAAGAACAGTGATGGATGAGCGCTGGGAACGCGTGCGCAACCCCCCAGTGCAACACGGGCCTCGTGCTGAGCGCAAAGCTAAACGCCCTGGCCCCTCCCGTTTTTCACAAGGAGATTAAAGTGGTAAGATTCAAACAAGAACAAACAATTGACGGAAAAGTGGAAGAGACTGGTGACGGTAATGTCATCATCTCCAAGGCTGATTACGAGAAGCTGGTTAATCAGGCTTCTTATGATGGTCTTACTGGTCTTCTTAACAAGGCGCGCTTTGAGGATCAATTGCTACACGACGTAAGCGTTGCTCGCAGACACATAAAGAAAGGTGGCGATCCTGATAACCTAGTCCTAATGTATATCGACGTTAACGGTCTAAAGCACGTTAATGATACTTACGGTCACGAAAAAGGCGACAATCTGCTGGTAAAAACAGCTAAAGCATGTTATCATTTCCTTCATCGTGAGTCTGATACTGTTGCTCGCATTGGTGGAGATGAGTTTGTAGCAATCCTGCCTCAAACTGATATGGAGAGCGCGCGATGTGTTGCTGCCAAACTTCAAGAAGGAGCCAAGCAAATGGGCGTCTTGATTTCAGTTGGAATGGCCAGCTACCAGCTAAGCGTAAGCGATCCTTCAAGTAATGGTGAATATGCACGGTCATTAAATGAAGTCATTTCCGAATTAAAGGATAAAGCTGACAATGCAATGTACTCTAATAAGAGAGATACAAAGCAAAGAACGAATACTGCGCAGTTCTATGATAGATTGCACAATAATGGTTCTGAGAAGCCCAGACTGCCAGCAACAGTTTACGTTGCTTGATTTTTCGGAATCTATTTGCGAGTTCTTTTTTTGTGGTAAATATATAATGCGTACGCCAAGTAAACAAATGATAGAATTCCAAGAATAATTATTATGGCTTGATGCATTATTAATGGCATGAGGAACGTGTCAAAAGTTCCGATGTAATAAACATACATTGAGCCTACTGAAGACAAAGAGATGACTATTGTTAACAGCGACAAAGCCTCAACTAGAGTTCTTTCGTATTGTTTCATCGGTGACACTTCTTTTTGAAAATTTCGTGAAAATAAAAAAGAATTATTTTGCTTTCTTCTGGAATTCAGTATAGCCGCAGCCGCCGCAGTATAATCTGTCTTTGTGCTGTGCCATGAAGAATCCTGTTCCGCATTTTGGGCAGCTCTTGTTTTTGCGTTCCAGTTTGCCGCCCTTGTTTTCGTATAATTTCCACGCGCCTTTCTTTGGTGGTCCTTTTTTTACTGGTGCTTTTTTTGCGTCTGCCATTATTATGCCGCCGGAGCTGCTGGTGCAGCTTTCACTTTCTTCTTTGGTTCTATTTTGTCGAGCTGTTCTTTGGATGCGTATACATCTGCTTCAAATGATGCTTTTCCGCCGCCAAATGCGCCGTAAATGTGTTTAACGACAATGACTTCAGCTGCAACGTTTAGCTTCTTGGTTAATTCTTCCAGTAATTGTTTGTTGCTTGGCGTTGCTGCTCCTACGAATGTTAATTCGCCGGTTACTTCCTGTCTTTTCAGCAGGGGGTTATCTTTCTTGTTCTTGATGTTCAGTTCCATTTATGTCACCTTGATTGCATATTCGCCTTCTGCTTCTGCGCCGATCTTCTTGGCAATGCCGCTTTGCTTGCCGTTAATTATGAAAATTCGGCCTTTCCAGTTTGTTACTGACTGTGATGTCTTGCAGAGTGGGCATTCATCTGTGTCAAAAAAATATTTGCATCGTTTGCATGCTTTTTTCTTACTCATTTTTCTTCTCCTTCTTGGCTTTCTTTTCTTCAGGTGCCTTGACTGCTGGCTCTTCTTCGACTGTTATCCATTCGAGTTTGCCTAGTCCTGGCTGCCTCATTGTCAAGCCAATCTTTGGGTTTGTAACATCTTTGAATGATACTGCAATTACTCGTGCTCTGCACGTGTCGCCTACTTTCAATACTCTCTTTGTGTCTCTGCCGCTGAGCGTCTTGTCTTTTGCAAAGGTGACGAAGTCGTCCATGGTTTGCGAGATGTGTATCATGCCGTCAATAGGGCCGAGTGTGATAAATGCACCAAAGTCTGCAATGTCTTTTATCTTGCCGGCTATGACTTCTGACATTTCTGGTGTGAACGCGAGTAATTCAAATGTTGTATCGTAGTAGCTTGCGCCGTCTCCTGGGATGATGACGCCTTCGCCTATGTTCTTGACGTTTGCTACATCGATAACGACGCCTAAGTTCGGGTCGATAAGGCCGTCATATTTGTGCTTGACTGCTTTCAATACTGCTTCGTTTACGTCAAACGAGAACAATCGCGGTGGTACTCTTATGTGGTCGTTGACTTCTATTTTGTAAAACATTTCTGGGTCTCCATCAATAACAGGCCGGTTATCAGAACCCCCGTTATCTCATCCTATAGAGAGAAAACCTATAGGGTATTTAAAAAGCTTTCGTCTTATGCCTTCATCACTACAAGCTTCTTCTGCCCTCTTATTATAATCACATCCTGTTTTTTCTTCTTCAATCGCTGTTTCAATGCTTTGTCCATTGTTGCAATAATATGATTCTCATCTGCTTTCTCAAGTAATAGGTTGTCCGTATGTCCGCCGGAAGTTGCTATTATAGTAACGTGTTTTGCCATTAAGATTATTTTCGCAAGCTTTGCTGCTCTGCCTTCGATTTTCCCGCGCGATATGACAGTGTCCAGTTCTTCCATCGTTCTGTCTAGAATTGCAACTTCAAAGTTTGTATCAAGTATGCGTGTCAGTTCTGTGTGCATGTCTACTTTGTGCTTCGCACACTCAATTAAGAAGTTGGTGTCAACGAGCACGGTTTTCATTCGTCACCCACATAGTTATGGTTGCAAGTATGATGCTGTAAAGGAAGAACGCGACTGCCATGTCTGCCACAATGGCAACTTCTGGAATGTTGAAGATTGCCAGCACAAATCCGACGGTAATGGTTGCAATGCCTTTTGGCGCGTTCAGCGTCATGTATAATTTTTCATGCCACGAATATTTTTTCAGGCTTATTGATGTTCCAATGAATCTGATAACAACAAACGCTGCAAACAAGAGTCCGGAAGTAATGAAGAACTGTGCAGTATATGGAATGTGAATTACGATTCCAGTTAATATGAACAATAGTATGAGAAACGCTTTTGTAATTACTCCCTCTGGCTCAAGCAATTTTATTTTCTCTTTCACGTAAACGTTGCCAAAGAAAATTCCAAGTGCCGTTACTGCCAATACGCCAGAGCCGCCCAGATTCTCAGCAAGCACATACGAAAGCAATGCTGCAATAATGACTGCTAATGGAGAATAAACCTGTGTGTGTGCGTGCTGGATGAGTTTGAATAATATGATTCCTACAAATATACCTGAGCCTATGCCGACAATTATGTTCAGCAAAAATGGAATGATGTGCTCGATAATTTGTGAAGTTAGCATTTCCGGCATTGTCTGCATTAACTTCAGAAACATGAATGGCAGGACAACTGACAAGGGCGTATTAAAGATGCTTTCAAGCATTAGTATGTTGGCCGCGCGTGTTTTGTAATGCACGCCAAGCGTTATTTCTGGAACAGTGCCGAGCACGATTGATGATAACAACAAACTGCTTAAGATAGAAATGCCTAAAATATAATGTGTCGCTGCAGAAAACAAAACAAGCACGAGCAAAGCATTTACCAAACACAGTTTCAGTGCCAGTGTGCCTAGTGTGTCAATTTCCCGCAGCCGTAATCGTGCAGCAGCTGCAAAGATGATTATGGCAAGTGCTAATATTGCAAGGCTGTCCAAGAATAATTGTGGAAAGCTGATAAGCGGTTCTCCTTTGAATGTTGCGTGTGACAGCAGAATTCCTACAATCAGAAGCAATAATGCATCCGGAATGCGTAATTTCTTTCCAATCCACGTGCAAATAATGCCGATAAGCAATAATCCGGCTATTGCTGTAGTAATTATGAGCGCTTCTTGCATTGCTGAGTCTCAGGAAAGTGTGTTTATAAACTTTCGTCACCACTAAGGTTTTTAAACAGGTTGATGTTTGTTGGTGTATGCGTCATCAAGAAATTTTCAAAGAAGTTCTTAGCGAAGTTGTTCCGTCAAAGGATGAGCGTGGAAAAGTTATCAGTCAGGTAAACGCTTTTCTCGCTAATCTCAACGGCGAGCTTAAGCGCACGCGTGTTCAGGCGAAGGCAATGCTTGGCGGCAGTTATTCTAAGGATACGTGGCTGTCTGGCGATTATGATGTTGACGTGTTCGTGAAATTCAATCTCTCCCACAAAGAACAAAATCTTAGTGATTTATTGGAGCGCGCGTTGAAGAAATGGCGTCATGAAAGGATTCATGGCAGTCGTGATTATTTCTGGGTGAGGGACGGCATTAAATATGAAATCGTGCCGGTTTTGGACATTCAGAAAGCAGAGCAATCTGAGAATGTTACTGATTTCTCTCCGTGGCACGTTGCTTGGGTTAACAAGAAAGGTGC
>CAZNFZ010000025.1:0-3891 GCA_964572665.1 uncultured Methanosarcinales archaeon | reverse complement strand
GTTTATAAAACTTGCTCAAGAACTCTGCTTCCTGCGCAACACGACAAAACAGATGAGTGCAGAGGCAAGCAACAGGCCAACAATGATAACGGTTGAGAAAAGAGATGCCGCAGGTGTAAGAGATACTACTGCTCCAGTTGGACCTGCAGAGTTCACGCCTTTAGGCAGGGAGAAAACCAAGAACAACGCGCAAAATATCAAGCCCAGAAAAATCCACAAAATGTTGATGTGCTTATGAGCAGTACGGTGATCCACAGGTTTACCTCTTCAAGCCTGTCAAGGCATTGGTTCTTTAAAAACATTACTCTTCAAATAATGCTTTCAAGATGATAGTAGCGTAACTGCCTTTTGGCAAGGCAAAAGAAATAACCATCTTCTTCTTGTACTTGTTCAAATCATCATCATCTGCGGGAAAAACAGCAAGCTCTTCAGGCCTTAACTGAATTTCACGCGCTCTAGCAATGTAGATGTGCTCACTTGTTTTGAATTCATCAAGCGTAATGCCTTCTTGTTTTAGAACTTCGTTAATTATTTTCATCTGCCAATCAGGAGCAGACATACCAGGAGCGACCAACGGGAATGTTTTGAGTTCCGCATTAGGATTCCATTTTCTTGGAAAAACCAACTTACCCGCCTCATAATCAATACTAAACACTTCCTTACTGTTAGCTCTCACAACACGCTTAATGCACTCATTCCAAATGTATGATTGGTACGCGGAGAAAAAAAGTTCCCTAATACCTTTGAATGTTCTCTGAAACGCTCCCTTGAAGTCCTCTGGAAACTCCGACAAATGACGGATAACTGTTCCTTCCACGGTACGTTCTAAATTTGCAGCGTTAACTTGGTCCAGACACGCAGGCCACTTGCCCCAATTTGAAGAAATGAATTTTCTTGTCGCCCTGATTTTTGCCTTCTGATGGCGAGTTGTCGCAGTAATTACTTTTTTAACTGCATCCTCGTAATTGCCTTTCAGGACATCTTTTGCAATAAAACCCTTAACACCTTTCAAACTGCCAAATCTCTGGCTGTCAAAATAATTGGGAACACCCTGCATAACTTGCTCTTTATTCAGTTCAGGCGTTGCTGTTTCTCTCAAGTCTCTTATCGTAATTATGAACTTGTTCGCCTTCAAATCACCTGTCCGCATCTGCTCATCAAGAAAACCGACTAAATTTGAAGTGATATTCTGCTCTTTGAAAGTGCCAGAATCAGGATTATTTGTTTCAACAGAAAAATACTGCGTTGTTCTCGCATGAGTGTCTTTCAAACCGGCAAAACCGATATTTCTGAAAGAAACATTACAATGAGTAGCCAAAACTTTTTCGGCTGCAAATGTAGTCATGCCTACCTTAGACACTCTATATAGAGCGTACTTCCCTGAAGGTTTCCACTCCTTTAAAGGAATCTCTTCAACGATAAAATCATCTGGTTTTTGACGTAATTTCATATATAAAGAAGTAAAATGAACTGTTTTTAAACTATTCTCTTAAAAAAAGAAAAAAATTAAGGGTGGGTAGACCCTGGCGGAACAATCATTCCATGAGGCACTATCGCGTTCTTTTTGTATTTTTTTTAAGATATCTTATTCCAAATATTAAAGCAATTATTAATATTAGTAATATCAATAAAAATAATCCTGAATAGTTGAAATAAGCTGTTAAAGGAGATTTGTTGAAAAAGTCTTTTTTTAGTTTTGGCAATGCAAAGATTGTCTTTATTATCTCAATAGGTGGAAAAGATTCTATTTTTCCAACAGCCAAGGAGTATTTTCCCACATTATCTGGATTTGAAACTTTAATAATATAGGTTCCAGAAGCTACTTGTTCTTCAAGTTCTGGTCCCATCAAATAATTATCCCCTCCGAATGGTTCATAAAATTCGCCCCAATTAGCATCATCTAAAATAAATATTATTTTATCATTTTGTAATACTTCAACAATAAAATCTTTTCTTGCGCCTTGAATATCTGGAGCAAGAATATTAAGATACAATAAAAAATCATCATCAGAATTTATCTCGTAATATTCTGGATTACCTTCCAATTCGCCATAGTATGCTTTTGATATCTCTGGTTTTTCAACTTGAATAGGGTTTTCTAAAATTCCTTCAAAGCCAACTCTTGGTTGGTGAGCAACAACCCCATTTAACATCATAACTGCAAATAGCATCAATATTATTTTTTTCATTTGGAACTTTCTCCAGCTCTTTTCTGGTTCGTTTATATATAAAATGGTGCTCCCTTAGAACTGGAAGTATGAGTGGGGCTGCCCGGATTTGAACCGGGACGACGTGGTCCCAAACCACGCATCATACCAAGTTAGATCACAACCCCGTGCAATCTGAGAAGAAATTTCTTACGTTGCTTTTAAAGACTTTCGGTTAATTCGGCACGCACGCGTCCTTTGTCACATTATAATGGCCGCATACCATGCCTAATTGACCGCGCCGCACGCAGAGCGGAGATTTAACAGCTGTTTCTTCCTGCCTCAGAATACCACAAAGGAACTTGCCCATAACCGACACACACGTGCATTCAAGCGGCATCATGAAATTGTTTTCCAAATGGCACTGAACCCGACCGGTTGTGCACAAAGGATCAATACAATAACCTGACTTGAGAATAAAACCTTCAGGACACTCAGTTATCACCTGGGCACCAGTTATGTCTTTGAACATGACAAAAAGTCCAACCGCAGAAACCATCAATACCAGCACTAACACAACTGCTTTCATTTTTATCTCCTTTTTACTATACGAAGATAAGTGTTTATGTTTAAAATGATTTCGACTAATAATGACAAGTACTTTTTCTATCCAGTAACTACTTTTTTGTCGAAGTACGACTTCGGAAAATTTCCGACATTGTCGACGATGAATATATTAATGAGTTCAGCTTGATAGTTTTTATGGAAAAAAGAAAAAAATTCGTGAAGAATTTCCTGACCGGTAAGCCAACAAAGATGACCGCTGAAGATGTCCAGCGCTTTTGCGATGAAGTTGACCGGGAAATAAAAAAAGCCATGGAACGGGCAAACTATGCAAGAAGGTAAATTCTTCATAAAAATAGAATATAACGAAAACGGAACACTGAACCTGATCGCAGCCAACTCAAAACTACCAATCGAGACAGTTCTTATGCAATTACGCTCGTTCTGCCACGATATGGATAAGCGTTATTTTGGAATTGCAGCCGAGAATTCATTCTTTACAAACGACGAGAAATAATCACAATCCAACATGCGGCTTTTGTGCATGATGTTCGTGCTTATTATGCACTGCATGCATTTTGCTTTCAATCTGCTTTGCAAGCTTGTTCGCTTCTGAAATTCCCGACAGATAAATAGTTTCGCCTGGCGTCTTTAATTCAACAGCACCGTATCTGAAAATGTTCTGCAAAAAAGACTGGCTGACTGAAACTTGTGAAATTCTATTGAAAGGAACGTGCACAATGCTTTTTCCCCTTATTATTTCAACGCCGTCAGCAATATTGATTCTTTCTCTCCGAATGACGATTTCCATCATTATAAGAAGTAACGCTGCAATTATGCCAACAGCCCATGATGCCATATCTGCAGCACGGTCAGTCAGCCAGATAGCATACAAACCAAGCAGAATTATCGCAAGATACGCCCACCAATAACGCCAGCGAGAAATATTAAACGACATAATCAAAAAAGAAAAGAAAAGAGTATAAAAATTATTCTACTACATAATTAACAGATACGGGCCTGCCGGGATTCGAACCCGGACCAATGGGTGTCACCGCAAGAGTTAGCTCAGTTGCCTTCACAGCAGCTCCTGACCGAAGCCCATTATCCTATCCGTTAGACTACAGGCCCTTACTCATTGTTTTCCACTACAAGACTTTAAAAACTTTGGTCTTTTACT
>CAZNFZ010000024.1:0-3126 GCA_964572665.1 uncultured Methanosarcinales archaeon | reverse complement strand
ACTAATGCAAACGCGTACTTAAGGCCGGGCAATGGCAAGGTTATTTTCGGCAGAAGAGATAATTCTTAAGCACAGAAATTCTTTTAAATGGCTGAACCGAGTGCGTTATTTGATGGGTGAGGGATTAAAAGAAGAGTGCGGTTTGTTTGGAGTCTATGGTCATCGTGATTCTGCTTATTTAACCTATCTTGGTCTGCAAAGTGTGCAGCATCGTGGCCAGGAAAGTTGTGGCATTGCGGCAAGTAATGGCTATGATATTGTTGATCGGCTCAGAATGGGTTTGGTCGCTGGCAATTATGACAAAAGGCACTTTCCTGGGAGGAATGGCGGTAGCGGTGAAGAAACTCTTGAAGGGCACATTGCGAACGGTCATACTCGTTATTCAACCACGGGCGCTTCACACATTAGGAACATCCAGCCGCTGATTCTTGATATTAAATATGGAAAAGTGGCAATATCGCACAATGGTAATATTACAAACGCGCTTGTGCTTCGTGAACAGTTGAAAAATAGAGGCGCGGATTTCAAGACGAGCACTGATAGTGAAGTTATTGGTCATTTGATTGCTTTTTCGAAAGCGAGAACATTGGAAGGCGCCATCGCTGACGCTTTGCCGCAACTCGAGGGCTCCTATTCTCTTGTAATTACGAGCAAAGATATGTTATATGCTGCGCGTGACCCGCAGGGGTTTATGCCTTTGAGCATTGGATACAAAGCCAACGCGATATTTGTGTCTTCTGAAACATGTGCTTTTGACGCTGTTAAGGCAAAGCTCGATCACGATATTAATCCTGGTGAATTGATTACGATTGATGAAGAGAGTGTAAAAACAGTGCAGGGGTATCGCAGCAAGTGGTTTGTGCCCAAGAACATTATTAATCCTGCACTCTGTTTATTCCAGTTGATTTATTTTGCGCGGCCGGATAGCATCATTAACGGTATTGCAGTTGCCGAAGTGCGTAAGGAATTGGGCAGGCAGGCCGCTCGCGAGCATCCTATTGAGGCAGATATTGTTGTGCCAGTTCTTGATTCAGGACTATACGCTGCGGCAGGATATGCTGAAGAAAGCGGCATTCCGCTTGAGCTCGCCTATGTTCGTAATCATTATGTGCATCGTACATTCATTAATCCTAATGAGAAAGATAGAAGAGACCAGGTCAACTTGAAGCTTAACATAATCAAGTCTATGGTAAAAGGCAAACGTGTTGTAGTGGTGGACGATTCAATCGTCCGTGGCAATACGTCGCGTAATAGAATTTCTGAATTCAAGGAGTGTGGCGCCAAGAAAACGCATATGCGTGTAAGCTGTCCTCCAATCAAGAATCCGTGTTTCTATGGAATTGATTTCCCAACAAGAAAAGAATTGATTGCTGCAAACAAGAGTGTTGAAGAGATTCGAAAATATATCGCGGCTGACACTCTCGGGTATGTCAGCATGGAAGGAACATTAACTGCGGTTAAAAAAGTGGCGAAGGGATTCTGCACTGCGTGCTGGACAGGCGAATATCCGACAAAACTTACTGATTTAAAGAAAGGATTGATTGGCAGTAAATGCTGATTACGGTAACATATGCCTGTACGCAAAATAATCATCTACTTTCTTGACATCTGCCTGTCCTAAAATGGCGGCAGGTGGAAAGTAAGTGTTTTGGTTTTCTGCGAACATCAATTGCGATCTGAAAGACGATAAATTTTCAGTGAATTTGTTTCTAATGTCAGCAAGAATTGCCTGGAAGTGTGTTGGCGAGTTCGCCCATACTGATGCCTGTACGTTATATTTGCCGATGATTTTCGCGCAGTAGTAAATGTGTGGGTTCATGTGCACGTAAGTTTCAAATGTTTTTCCCTGCAAAGTGCTCATGTTGTCAAATCTCAAAAATATGTAATATAACGACAATCCGAGCCTTGTCAAATCAACAAGTCCTCTGTATCCTTTGATAATGCCTGCTTTTTCGTAATTTTTTATTCTCAATCGGACTGCCTCTTCAGAAAGTTCCACTAAACCGCTCAATTGTGAGTTTGTTAATTCGGCATCTTTTGATAATGCATACAAAATTGTCCGGTCTTTGTCGTCTAATTCGGCAATTAATTTTTGCGGTGTGAAATCTTTAATCAGTGCTTCAGATAATGTTGCCGTTTTTGTCAGAAATGCTCCGCGAAAAGTGTTTTTGTACTCTGCCTCGTATGGAAATAAATCGTATTCTTTCAAATTCTTGCCAAATTGGCGTTCCATTGCCTGCATAAATAATCCCAAATCATTTGGCGTGCGTGTCAAAAAACTTGTGCCAATGTCATATTCCCCGCTTAGCGCGCTCACCCACATGATGTATGGATTTGCCGCAAAGAATTCAATTGCTTCTTTCAAGAACTGCTCATCTAGTTTTGAAAAGCGCAAAAACATCGCATATGCGTTCTGATAAAATCGAGTCATATCGATTTTCGCAACAACGCGCTTGACGATTCCTTTTTGTTTTAATCTTTTAATTCTGTATTGTGCAACTTCGCGGGAAACGCCGATCATTTTTGCCAGCTGGCCGATTGGTAGTTTGGCGTTGTCAGTATAAATTTCCAGAAGCTTCCTGTCCTTTACGTCAAGCATAGTCATCTAGCTGTAGTCATGACAAGGCATTTTCATTTTGTCGACGTATAGTTCTGTCATAAGACCCCCTTTCTACCTGTAGTTGACAAAAAACAAGTTAAATATAAAATTCTTTTGTTTTTTGTAAAAATTCTGCTAAGAAATGTTTTATAGAACAAGCACTGCATTACTTTCATAATGGCAAAGGGTGATTGCATGAATGTTGTTGTAAAGAACGCAGATGAATTCCAGAGAAGATTTTGTACATCGTTAGAGCAGGCGAGGGCAACTGCGGCCAATTTGGCAGAATTGTTTCAGCGTCTTTCCACATTGGGCGAGGATTGCATTGGCATGCGTGTTTCAATGGGTGGAAAGCCGTTTGTCGTCGTGAGAGAAGGTGACACGTTTATTTTAGTTGAAGAAAAGGATTATTGAGTATTGACGCCGTGTTTTTGCAATTCTTGTTTCCACATGCTGCCAATCTTCACTAAATCAGCAGTGAATTTAGACGATACGCGGTATGTTTTCTTGTACAAATCGTAATCAAT
>CAZNFZ010000023.1:0-2085 GCA_964572665.1 uncultured Methanosarcinales archaeon | reverse complement strand
AGTTGTTCTTTGATGTTTGAAATTTCTTTTTCAACGAGCTGCGTTCCTGCTCCAAATTGTTTTTTGATGAAGCCGATGCCGAGTCCGAGAACGGTGATTGCGATAATGAGGACGACAATAGCTGTTATAGATAGCTCAAGTGCTGCTTTTTTGTTAAATCGCATTACTATCAACCTCTTTTTGCCTTAAGAACGTGATAACTTTATTTATTTATAAAGGTTACTGTTAGAAGTCTTTTCGTACAAGGCGAACCATTCCGTGCCTTTCGGGTTTTCGTCAGCAGGACCCATCAATACGTATTTGCGGGTATCGCTGAATTTTTTAAGCTCTTCTGTAGTGAGCGGCACTCGTTTTTTGTAGTCTGGCAGATCATGTTCGGAACTTTGGTAAAACTTGTGCCATATGCCTTCTTTTAAGAATAGAAATTCTAGTGTGCCCGGCCTCAAGTCGTGAGGCATGCGCGCAACATGGATGTTTGCTAGTTCTCCGAGGCCAGTATCCACTGCTTTGGGTTTTACAGTTCCAGCTGCAATTTTTATTATGGGAAGAACTTCAGTATCAGATCCAAACACTTCACTCACCTTTTTTCATTTACTTGTATATTCACTCACTCGAATTAACTATATATTTCATACTTACTATTTAAATTTATTCTTCCACTATTGGCCTGAGGGCTGTGATGCCTCCAGTTCTGATTCCGCTGACACGATGGACATTACATTTACAGTCAGCCATTCCATCGTTGACAACAAAACTGCAATCGGCTGTTGGAGTTGAAAAACTTCCTCTGTTGACAACAAATACACCGTCTGATGTTCCATACAAATCCATGAAATAATATGTTGTTTTGATTTCTTTTGGTATTCTGACTATTGCTTCTGCACTGATGCTGATGAAGCTGTCGTCTGGCTTGCCGTTCATCAGCACTGGTCCTTTAATCATGTCTAGAGTGCCGAATGTGTCTTTCTGGTCCATATCAAAACCGAGTGTCGCCAGCCTGCTTTTCCCGCTCGTATAAAAGCCGGATGTTTCGTCCACGCTTGAGGATACAATATGGCTATAGAGTTGCTGCGCAATTTCTCCGCATCCTCCTTCTGGAAATTGCAGCCCGTCTATTTCAAAAAAGTCATTCGCTATGTGGTGGAGTCGGACTGCGTAAGTTCTTTCTGTTTCTTCCATGAGTGATGCACCAGTTATCGAGGGCTTTTCGCCAATATTGATGAAGAAGAAAAATAGCACTATGCCAACACTTAACAATATCAATAATTGATGCCTCATTGTCCTCTTTTTAGTCATAGAATGTCGCAATATTTTATAAAGATAGCGTATAGCGTAAATAATATGGATCTCTTTGAGAGCTGTCTTTCTGGAAAGCGTTCCAAGGCAACTATTACTGGCAGCACTGTCCTAAAGTTTTGCATCAGCCCGTTCATTATCTGGTGTGATGCATTTGCTCCTCCTGAGGAAAGAGAGCCTGAAAACAAATTTATGCATTTATTGTTCGAGCGCGGCATCCAGCACGAAAAGAACGTACGCGCTGATTTATACAAGGGCGCTGTTGAAATTCCACTATTATCTTTTGAAACAGGGTTCAAGCAAGTGTTGGACGAATGCGGAAAAGGCGCTAAAGTTTTAACTGGAGCGCCGTTGTTCTTTTTGCCGGAAAATATCTACGGCATTACTGACGTTATTGAGAGAAGAAACGATCACCCAAGTAATTTCGGTAATCATTATTACATAGTCAAGGAGATTAAGAGTGCGAAGCATATCAAGCACGAATACATTATGCAGTGTGCGTTCTATACTTACTTGATTGGGAAAGTGCAGGGTTACACGCCAACTAAGTTCTATCTTATTAACAGGGAGCAGGAAGAGTTTGAGTACGAATACGACAAGTACAAAGATGAATTGCAGCTGGTGCTTGGAGGCATTAGAGAAGTTTTAAGTGGAAAGCAGATTTCTCCAACTGCTAAATCGTGCAAGTGGCCGTGGGGTAGATATTGCAATAAGCGCGCAATTGAATCGGATGACATTTCTATTGTTCCAAATGTTGGCCCGATGTTGAAGAAAAAACTGAATTCTGCT
>CAZNFZ010000022.1:0-7303 GCA_964572665.1 uncultured Methanosarcinales archaeon | reverse complement strand
CACTGCTGGCATTTGAGAATGTGTTTCATGTGTATATGGATTTAGCTGTTGGATTTATTAGTGTTTCGATGTGTAAAATGTGAAAGTTTCGTAAGCTTTATAATGGGTGGATATGGGTTGTGGAATATGAACAACGTAATTAAGCCAGACGATGAAAATACAATCGAACGCCTTCTTGGGGATGCAAAAGTGCAGGTATTTGGTTCTTCTAGAGAGCAGGGCAATCTTTTGCTTCGAAAGCGCGAAGAATGTTCCGTGCGCGGTTATCATCAAATTGAGAAAGATTCACCAATGAAACATACGCCGTCTGAAGCATACAGATTCTGCTACGATTGTGAGTCTATTTTCGACAAAGAAGATATGTCCTACCAAGTAAAATCCGTATAATTCAGAATTAGTCTTCTTTTCTCGCCCATTCGGCTGCTACGTCGTGCTCTTTGGCGTAGTCCATTACTGGGTCCAGGCCTGATTTTAATTTTTTTTCTGCTTCTTTGTAGTCTTCTGCTATGACTTGGAAATGATACGTTCCTGCGCCCATATACTTGACTTGTACACCTGCTTTGACTGCAAGTGCTAGTGTGTCTTTTATTTCCTGCACTCCGTTTGGTGAATAACTTGAGAGCTTCAAATCTCCGCCGATGGTTACTTCTGGCGGCTTTATTCTTTGCTTGATTGCATCAGTGAGCAGTTTTGCAATCTTTTTGTCTACAATATTTACAAGATTTATCTGGTCTTGTGATGCTTGTTCGAATGCAGCAAATATTGTTCCAAACTGAGGAGCCAATTTTTCTGCAAGTTTGTTGTAAAGTGTGAGTGTGCTTTCGCCGAGCTGTTTCGCGGCGTATTCAATTATTTTTTCCGCCAGCTGTTCTTGTTTTATCTGGTTTAATTTGGTTCTTTTTTGTCCTTCATTGACTCGTCTCAGGCTTAAGTCAATGTGTCCTTTCTCTGCATTCACTTGAAGAACTTTGCAGACTACTTTTTTGCCTTCCTGGACAAATTCACGAATGTTTCTAATTCTTCCTGGTGCAACTTCAGAAATGTGTATCATTCCTGTTCTGCCGCCGTATTCATCTAGCGTGCAGAACACTGAATGTGGATTGACTCCTGTAACAGTACAAAGAACTAATTCTTCATCCTGTGGAAACCCTGTCTTCTTTAAGAGCATTCTTACGTCGAGAACTTAGGGTGTTTAAAAAGGTTGTGGCTTAATTGTTTACGAGTTTGATAAGAAAGCTCAGCCGTTTATGTTCGCCGTAGTAGGTATAGTATTTGGGCTTTTTTTGAAGTTTTCTAGTTATTCTTTTTCTGATGAGCTGCTTGTCGCAGGTTTTTGGTTTCCAGTCCAGGAGTAAATTTGGGCGGAACCCGTTCAGGTCTATTGTTTTGTTTGTAACATACTCTCGTTTTCTCATTTCTCCTTTTAACTTTTCGTGGCGTTTCTTTAGGTAAAGTAATTTGTTTTTAAAAAAGGTGATGTGTCCTTCGCCAAGGCAGTAGTCTGCCGGCATATTTTTTATTCGCGGAAATTTTTTAACGTGACCAATTAGCATAAGAATTTCATTGTATTCTGCAATGAGGTGCTGGTCCGTCAATTGTTTGGGATTTAGCAGGTTTATTCGTACCATTTGTTTGGACTTACAATTTGTAAAACTGGTTAACCGTATATGTTTTTACTATGTCTCGTTCGTTTTGTTCATACGTGACTTTTACTCTTTCAACGCCGTTTTTTCCTGTCATTTCAATCTTTTTTAGCACCGCTGGAAGTCCATCCATGCTTTTAATTGTTTGAATTTTGTCCGGGACAGCTCTGATGTTGTCCACAAGTGATTTTGGCAGGCGCGGTCTTCCAAATGTTGGTTCCCTGTCCACTTTCAGATTAATGACGAGGTCAACAAAATCAATTGTTCCATAGAATATGCACAAAGGGGCTGGGATTTCAGGCGGTGTCATATAAAAAGAAAAAATTTATTCCAGAACTTCTAGCACGCGTGCTTTTATCTTGCTTCTGCCGCTTGTTGGCTCTGCGAGCTCTTTGCTGCAAACCAGGCATAACACGGTGGTGCTGCACTTGCCGAACACAATCTGTTCGTTCTTGCACTTTGGGCATCTGACTTTGATGAATTTACTGCTGCTTTCCTGCATTCTATTTCTCATTTGAACTCCACCTTTCTTGTTCTGAATCCGCCTTTGCTCATGCCGTGCATTTTTTTGCACACTGAACATTCGAATCGTAAGTCTACTTTTTTGCTGGTCTTTCGGCCTGCCATTCTCCACTTGCTGATTGCTGGCTTTGAATACTTGCCGTGGTTTCCTACGCCAAGATGGCCTCTTGATTTGATTCTTTTCTTACTTCCCCAGCTTAATGGGTGAGCGCTTCCTCTGGTTCTCTTCTTGCCTTCAATTATCTTATGCTCTGTGTGCTTCTTGCACGTAGGACAATAAGTATTTCTGGTCTTTGGAAGCTTCATAACTCTCTGGGTAGAGGGGGGGTTTAAAAAGGTTACTGTAGTTCAACTGCCTTGCCTTGGGAAACAAGTATGTCTGCTAGGACACCTGGGAGTTCTATTTCCTGCTCTACTTGGAAGGGTCCATAGGGCTCTAAATCTTCGTCAAATATCTGTTCTATTGTGTCCAAACACTTGATTTTTTTGATTCCGTGCGGCAATGGAGATGGTATTTCTTCTTTTGATGTTTCTTCTGATGGTAATGGGAGAACAATTGGCAGTACATCAGGCTCTCTTAGTTCCAGCATTCGGTGGAGTATTCCGGTTCTATATTGAGAAAGCACTGCGTGCAGGCTTCCAAACATTGCCTGTTCCTGTGAGAGCAGGTTGCCTGTGTCAATCACTTGAGTGTTTGCCCGGTTTTTATTGATGGCCATATTGACGATTTTTCTTTCACGGACGTCGTATAAATCTTTGAGAATTTTTCTTATGTTTGAAATCTGGATGTGAAGTTTGTCTCTCTCGCTTTGCGAGAAGATGTCGTTCTTCGTTAAATTGTCATCATATGCTTGCTGTTTTTCGCGTGAATAGTTCAGAGTGTCTTTTAAGAAACTTTCACCTAGTTTTTGCAGTTCTTCGCGTGATTTTTCTTTGCGTAAAAACTCGTACAGTGTTTCGTACGTGAGTACTACCTCTTTGGATGTTTGTTCCATGTTCCCCCATTACTAAGTATGTATGTCGGTATTTAAAGATTTATCTTATGGTGAAGAAATATTCTTCACCATACTAGCAGAGAACGCAATTCTACAATTATTGGCGTTCTCTGCTATTAACTGTCGCTACAATCTCTTTTGAACCCGCAATTCAGGCAGGTTATCTTGCATTTGTTTGCGAGCATTGGCATTCCGCAAATATTGCAGGGGTCGTAATTTGTTTTCAGAAGTGTTTTCGAGTATTCTTTGTCTAAATTAATCATAACTCACTGGCTCGTCTTTTTTGTTTTCCAGCCGTGCGTAGATGAACAGCAAGTCGCTTAACCTGTTGAGGTATTTGACAATTTCAGGATTGACTTTTCCAAGCAAGAGCACTCGTCTTTCCGCCCGCCTGCAAATCGCGCGCGCTAAATGCAAGTGCGCAGCGCTTTCATTTCCTGCAGGCAGGATGAATGTTTTTTGCTTTGGCAGTATATTTTCAACGCGATAAACTTCTTTCTCAATTGCAAGCGTGTGTTGTGATTCTATTTTTGGAAACTTGGTAAACGTTGTTCCAATTGCTGCCAGTTCTGCTCCTATTCTGAACAAGTCATTTAACACTTGGTGTAGAATCTTCTTAGCAGTCTTATCTTTGGCGTAAGTTAGTGCAACACCAATGGCAGCGTTCAGCTCATCTACAGTGCCGTACGCTTCAATGCGTGAGTCTGTTTTTGAAACTCTTTGCCCGCCAAGAAGTGAAGTTTCGCCTTTGTCTCCTCCTTTTGTGATGATGGACATGGTAAAAAGGCGAATGGATTAAATTTAAATACTTATGTGACTATGAATGCAAAAATTGGAGGTACTCAAAATGGATGATGATGATTCTGGCGATGATAGCAATGATGATGCAGACAGCGATTTCTAATCATCGGAAATTTGCTTGGATGCTGTTTTTATACTCCAAATTTCCGAATGTGCTCAAGAACCGCGTATCGATTAATTCTTGGCGGTTCTTGACATAATTTAATCAAAAAAAATAATTAACTGCACTCGCTGAATCCGCATTCGTAGCAGGTTGGTCCTGTGCAGCCGCTTAAGTACGCGATGTTTGGCGAGTAGCACTTGGGGCAGTGTCCTGGCTTGTGTTCCTGCGGGTTGTCTGCCTTTTGGGGAGTTTTGCCTTCTGTAGTACTGCCAACATGCGGTGTTAGCAATTGTTGTCCTGGCAGGTTGCCTATTTGTGCCAAAAACTTGCTTAGTGCTGTTGAGACTGCGTGTGGGATGCTTTCCACTCTTTTTGGCCCGAATCCGTATGGCTTGTCGCTCTTGATGCTGTTCAAGTGTCTTCTTAGTGAGTTGACATCGCCGCCCATTTCCAGGTATTTGCTGATGAGTATTCCCATCACTGATGTTAGTCCAGCTATC
The DNA here is from genome assembly GCA_964572665.1 of uncultured Methanosarcinales archaeon. Taxonomy (GTDB): domain Archaea; phylum Nanobdellota; class Nanobdellia; order Woesearchaeales; family ARS49; genus CABMGU01. The sequence goes on along the minus strand of CAZNFZ010000022.1, from coordinate 2,739 downwards.
TCTGTTCCAATCGGCGCGATGTTTGTAAACACTTTCAGTATTTTGCCGTTGTGGTGGTCGATGTGGACGTGCACTGGTCCGTATCCGGTTTCAAACTGGTAGTACACTGAGCCGATTCCTTCGGAAGGATCCAATTTCTGAAGTGCTTCTTTCGGCGCTTCCTTCTTTGAGATGTTCAGGACTTGGTGGCTCTTGCAGCCGTCTCTGTACACAGTGATTCCTTTGCAGTTGAGTTCCCATGCCATCATGTAGGTTTTTTTGACGTCTTCTACAGTTGCACTGTTTGGCAGGTTGATTGTTTTCGAAACTCCATTGTCAGTGTGGCGTTGGAATGCTGCTTGTTGTTTCACGTGGTACTCGACAGGAATGTCGTGTGCGCTGCCAAATGACTTTTGTGTTTGCTCGGGAATGTCCTTGACGCCTCTGACTGAGTTGTGGTTTGCTTCAATTTTCTTCCACAATTCTTCTGGCTGTAGTCCAAAGTAGTTGTTGTTCTTCGCGACAGTCAGGAATATCGGGTTGACTTCATGGAACACGTCGCTTTCGTTTGGCGTTTTGTCTTGTTTCAGCGCGTCAAGTGCTTTTGCGTTATAACGGGTGTACGCGATGCCGAAGAATGGTTCTATGCCTCCTCCTTGCAGTCCTGCGCAGATGGCAATCGTTCCTGTTGGCGCTATGGTTGTTCGCGCGCAGTTTCTCGGTCGTCCTTTTGCGTAGTCGCGGAAGAATGGCCCGTTTGCATCGTAGATGCTGTCTTTGAAGTTTGAGAATACTCCTCGTTCCATGGCGAGTTCGTCGCTTGCTTCCAAAGACTTGTCGTTGATGAAGCGCATGACTTCTTCTCCTTTTTGGATTGCTTCCTGGCTGTCGTAGGGTATGTTCAATAACGCGAGCATTTCTGCCCAGCCCATGACTCCCAGTCCGATTCTTCTGTTTCCTTTTGCGATTTTTTCGATTTCTGGAATCGGGTAGTTGTTTACATCGATGACGTCATCCAGGAATCTTATTGCCAGTTTGACAACTTCTCCCAGGCGCGCGTAGTCTATTTTGCCCATTACTGCAAACTTGCTCAAATTGATAGAGCCCAGGTTGCAGGGTTCGTATGGTAATAGTGGCTGTTCACCGCACGGGTTTGTGCTTTCTACTTCACCTAATTTTGGTGTTGGGTTTGAGCAGCTGTTGTTGATGTTGTCTAGCCATATCATTCCCGGGTCGCCTGTTTTCCAGGCGTACTCGCAGATTTGGTCAAAGACTTGTTTGGCGTTTGCCTTGCCGACTGGTTCTTTTGTTCTTGGGTTCAGCAAATCATAGTCTTCTCCTTTTTTGACTGCTTCCATGAACTTTTTGTCTACTGCGATTGAGACGTTGAAATTTTCCAGCTTGCCTTCTTCCGCTTTGTGTTTGATGAAGTCAAAGACGTCTGGGTGCCAGTATGGCAGGATGCCCATGTTCGCTCCTCTTCTAGTGCCGCCTTGCTTTACTTCTTGTGTTGCATAGTTGATGATGCTGAATGGCGATAGTGCTCCTGATGCAACTCCTTTGGTGCTCTTGACCCTGTCTCCTTTTGGCCTGACTCTGCAGCCTGAGAATCCTGTTCCTCCTCCTGATTTGTGGATGAGCATTGTTTGTTTGACTAAGTCTCCCCATGCTTCAATGCTGTCTTCTATTGGCAGAACATAGCATGCTGACAATTGCTGCAGTTCTCTTGCTGCATTCATTAAAGTTGGACTGTTTGGCAAAAAGTCGAAGTTTGCTAGTATGTCGTAGTATTGTGTTGCTTGTTTCAGCATTATTTCTCGTGCGCGCGGGTTGTTTTCAAGAATCTTGTAGAGGTTTTGTATGTATTTGCGGTGGTTTTGTTCCTGGTCGCCGTAGTTCTTTGCTCCTACATGAAGTAGCAGGAGTTCAGCGGTTTCTCCATTGCCGACATCTATCCATTCTTGGTTGTATCTGACGCCTGCAAAGAGTTGTTCTCTTGGAATGTCTGGGTGGTAGAGGAGTTCTGCGAGAGCAATGTTCTTGGCTATGTTCCAGAGCCAGCCTTCAACGCTTGGGTCGTCTCGCAAGTACTTGTCTTTTATGACTTTTCTTTGGTTCTCGGTGAGTGGGATGTTTCCGAATGGTGGTTTGTCCCAGTCTTGTCGTAATTCTCCGCTGGTGTTCTTTGTAGTAGTCATGGTTCTGCCTCCAATAGTTTCTCCTGTTTTTTAAGATTCTTGATAGCGTCAACGAACTGGTTTGCGTCTTTGAACTTCTTGTACACGCTGGCAAATCTGACGTATGCAACGTCATCCAGCTTTGCGAGTTCCAGCATTACGAGTTCTCCTATTTTGTTGCTCTTGATTTCATCTTTGTCTGATTGTCTTAATGAGGATTCAACGACATTGACGACTGCTTCCATTTGTTCTCTTTTGACCGGCCTTTTTTCGCAGGCTCTAAGAACGCCTTTCAATACTTTTTCGCGTGAGAATGATTCTCTTCTGCCGTCTCTTTTGACAACGCTGATGTTGAACAGCTCAACGCGTTCATATGTCGTGAATCTTTTTGAGCATTGTTCGCATTCTCTTCGTCTTCGAATGCTGTCAGAATCTGGTGTTAACCTGCTGTCGAGCACTTTATTGTCTGTGTTTTGGCAAAATGGACACTTCACGCAATCACCTTTTTTGTTTACAAAAAAGACCAGCCGAAGCGTTTCTTCGGCGCTGCCTTTTTTTACTCCAATTTCACTTGTAAGTGAGA
>CAZNFZ010000021.1:0-1759 GCA_964572665.1 uncultured Methanosarcinales archaeon | reverse complement strand
TGTTTCCCCTGGCGCAGAAATGGTAAAAGCAGCAGCCTTGGCGCACGAAGTCGGAGCGAAAACAGCATTAATCGACCAGGACATTGAAGTCACGCTGAAAAGATTCTCCAAGGAACTCACATGGAAAGAACGATGGACTTTTGTTGTTGATTTATTCAAAGGATTTGTGCTAAGAAAGGGCGTGAAATTTGATTTATCGAAAGTACCTTCACAGGAACTAATCGAAGAACTCATTGAAGATGTAAGAAAAAGATATCCCAGCGTCTACCGCGTACTGGTGCAAGAAAGAAATGAGTACATGGCAAAAAAACTCACGCATCTCGCGTTATACTATCCTGAAGACACAATTGTAGCAGTTGTCGGAGCAGGACACGAGAAAGAAATAGCAAGACTCTTGAAAAGCTATATAAAGGAAGAAAAGGAAAAGACTGAAAAAAAGAGTCAGAGCTGAAAGTGCGCTTTCAGCTGTCCTTTTTTTACAGAATAAAAAAGAGATGATATGAGCTTACGCAACTATTTGGACAAACTGAAGAGATACTTCTGGTTTTCACGAGAAGAATGGCTCTCATTCTGGATAGTGGTAGTTTCTTTGGCAGTCATTTACTCCTGGAACCAATGGGGAACTTCGGGATTTGAACCCATTACTGGACTGAAAAACTTTGCAATTGCAATAATTCTAGTTGGAATAACAGTGTTTGTCCACCACGCAGGACAACGAATGATAGCATTACAACTAGGACTGCGGGCGGAACAAAAACTCTGGTGGTATGGATTCATAATTGGATTAATTCTAGTTATTGTTTCACGCGGCAACATAAAGTTTTTGGCGGCAACATCAACAATCGCATATATGCTCCCTGCACACCGCCTGGGAGCATTCCGTTACGGACCAAACATAGGAACAATTGCGAAAATTGTTTTAGCAGGACCAATCCTGAACATCTTATTCTCCGCACTTGTAAAAACAATGGAATGGGCAGGAATGCTCGACCCAATAATCGCCCAGGAACTATTTGTCTTGAACTTGGTTTTTGCCGGCTGGAACCTTTTACCGATACCACCGCTTGACGGCTCAAAAGTATTCTTTTACTCGCGCTTGACATACGCATTCCTTTTCGGCTCAGTCGCATCATACGCAATCATGGTGTACGTGTTTAACATTTACTCATATATCTTCGCACTGCTTATCGGAGGAGTATTCTGGTTGTTCTTCTACATGTTCTTTGAACGCAAAATGCGAGGATACGCATGAAATCAGACGTGATGTTTGACTGGCCGGAAATGCTTTCTTTGCTATTTTTAGTGGGCGGATTCTTCATGGCAATATTTTCCGGCAATCCCACGGTTCTTTATACCGTGTGCTTCCTAACAGGCCTGCTGTTTGGAAGAGTATGGTACAAATTCAAACTCAGCCACTGCATACCTGTATTTCTGGTAATAATGTCATTCTTTCTAGGATTTATTTTAGGCGGCATATTCGCAAACCTGAAAATAATAGCATTGGCATTGCTTGCAGGAATTCTCATCGGCTACTGGCTGCATGCGAAGAAAATAATTAGAACCGCGTAAGCATTAAATAGAACAGAAACACGAAAAAAACTCATGCTAAGGGGGTTCGTACCGAGATTATACCAAGAGACAATACTCGCCACTGCGGCGATGAAAAATACATTAGTTGTACTGCCAACAGGAATGGGAAAAACAGGCGTTGCATTGCTCCTAGCCGTACAACGCTTGAAACAATACCCTCAATCAAAAA
>CAZNFZ010000020.1:0-12672 GCA_964572665.1 uncultured Methanosarcinales archaeon | reverse complement strand
ATAAGCTTCCCGCACATTTATCCTGGACAGAGTTTCATATCAGAAAAATTCTTTTCGGGGGAACCAATGCGGCCAGGCACAAGTGCTGTTAGATGGACAAATGTTGGAGCGTACAGCATAGTCCTGGACAAAATACACCTTGAGCGCAAAGACTACGTGCTAATAATAAAAAGCAAAAAAGGGCCGCAGATACGAATGCTGCCATTTGAGACAACCAAGCTTTATCTTGAGCCCGATTATTTTAAAATCAGATTTGACAAAGAAACATCCACGGTCTGGTTGGCGAAATATTCTAGATAGAATTGCTTCGTGCTTTATCTTTGAAATTAGACGACTCGAATGAATACCTTGATGGGCGCAAGTTAATTTTGACTTCTATCGAGGCTGCTGAATTGGCGTAATTAGGAAAGAACACTGCTTTCTCCAAAGGAATGTGGATGTGGCCCTCGTACTTTCCCTTACTGTTACCTGACCTTATTTCTTGACATAATATGTTGCCATCGTTCAACTCAACCTTTGGATACAATAGGTTGATGGTTTTAACGATTTGGCGCGCTTGAGTTTCTATATGCTCCTGTGATGGCTGTGTCAATAACTCGATTTCTACGGCACTGTACCCTTTCCTTCTGACATTGCGTCCCTTCGTGTCGAAACACACTGCGATTAAGTCCCTGATATATTTCCTGCACGTTCCCTGAATTCGAGCTGATGACTCATCATATGTGGCTATCATCTCAGCTAAATAAGCAGGCAGTTCAGAGCCCATTCGCGCTTTTCTATGAAGGTCATTATCGGTACCTCTGCTTGTAAAGAAACCCATAAATGACAGAAGGCGAGCATACGCTCCCCCGTTCTCGCTAAAATCAAATGTCGACTTTCTGCACTCCCGCATTTTTAGGCCAAGCTCCGATTCCATTATGGCACTTAGATCGCTTTGCTGCCCCCGCGTTCCCGAAATCATCGCGTCATACCTGTTGCGTTTATCAGCAGTCAGTGCGCCTGAAAAATACACGGTCAACCCGAGAATGTTAACAAAGGTAAACTTTGGATTTTTGAACGTTAATGGAAAAATCTCGTGCTCGTCAAGAATTGATGCGATCCTCTCACCAAGCTTTTTGCTTTTATACGAATCAACAAAACGCTCACGCGTGCAGATTTCATTAGTTAGAGGGTTCATTACGCTGATTATGCATCAGGAACTTATAAAACTTGCCTTCTTTAACTACTTGAAAGTAGTTATACGCCTGAACCAAGCTGTGCAGCAGTCAAGCCCTTTCTTTGGACAATCTGCTGGATGATTCTCGGCTGCAATTCCGCAGGCAGCTTTTCAAAATTCTGGTCTGCCAGAGATGAAGTTCCTCGGCCTGCAGTCGCTGAACGCAAGTCGCTGCTCCAGCCAAGCATTTCTCCGACCGGCAGCCTTGCTTTGACGATAGACAAGCTGCCTTCCTGTGATAATTCAAGAACCTGACCACGCTTATTCATGACGAGTTTTGTCATTTCGCCGGTAAATTCAATCGGCGCTTCAATCAAATGAGTTTGAACTGGCTCAAACATGACAGGACCGGCAGTCATCATTGCTACACGGATACCTTCACGAACACCAGGATACATTTGAGCTGGGCCACGGTGGATTGCGTCTTCGTGCAGTTTTGCATCAATTAAAATGACTTTGACGCCGACACATGGCTCTCTTGCCAATGGGCCTTCGTTCATGACCTGCTCGAAACCTTCCAAGACGAGTTCCATTGCTTCGTTCAACTGGACGATACCTCTGGTAGAGTCTAAGAACATGTTTCCATTGTAAATTTGTCTTACAGACAAGGCAGTGTCGTTGTCCCAGCCGCCAGCCACTAGCTTGTCACGCATGCCCAAGTCCTTCTTCTTAATACGGCCTTCTGAAATATCGCCGTTCTTAAGAAGCTCACGAATTTGCGGTTCTAAAGGCTCAACAATAAAGTATACCTTGTTGTGCTTGTTAGGAGTTTTACCTTCTCCCATCTGGGATTTCTTAGAGACTGTTTCTCTGTAAACAACAATAGGCGGTGAGGTTCTAATCTTAACGCCTTTTTCAGTAATGATTCTATTCTCAATAATTTCAAGATGCAGTTCGCCCATGCCGCGCAGCAAGTTCTCGCCAGTTTCCTGGTTGATTTCAATCTTGACGGATGGATCTTCCTTTGCGACTTTCTTGAGAACTTCAACCAGCTTTGACAAGTCCTGTGGGTTTTCAGGCTCAATTGCTTTCGTAATAACTGGTTCGAAAATATGCTTGAGCTCTTCGAAAGGATGCTCAGGCTCTTCAGTGATAGTTTCTCCTGCATTGCCGGAAATGCCTGCAATTGCAAGAACGTTTCCTGCAGGAACTTCCTCAAAAATTTCAGGCTTAATTCCCTGGTACATGAAAACAGTTGACAATCTTTGCTTCTGCTTTGCATTGTTCAGCCAAACTTGCATACCGTCACGCACAGTGCCTGAGTACAATCTGCCAGCAGAAATTTCTCTTCCGGATTTCGGCTCAATGAGAATTCTGGTAATGATAAACGCAACTTTTCCATTTGGATTGCAAGTCATGAGATCTTTGCCCAGCTGCGAGTCCAAATCTCCCTTCCAGATTTTTGGAACGCGGTAAACTTGCGCCTGTTTTGGGTCCGGCAGGTGATTGATGACCATGTCGAGAATAACTTCGTGCAATGGGCATTTTTCCCAGACAAACTTTTCCCTTTCTTCGTCCTGCAATTCGTAAATTCTGAGAATATCCTTGAAATTGACTCCCTTTTTCTGCATGTACGGCAAACTTAATGCCCAGTTGTCCCTTGCACTGCCGAACGCAACACTGCCGTCCTGAATGTTTACTTTCCATTTTTGTTTGAAGTCAGTTTCTGCAATCTGCTCAAGCAATTTGTTGAATTCTGTAATAATTTCAACGAAACGCTTCTGCATCTGCTCAGGAGTGTACTGCATTTCCTTGATAAGACGGTCAACTTTGTTGATGAAAAGAACAGGCTTGACACGCTCTCTCAGCGCTTGTTTCATAACTGTTTCAGTCTGCGGCATAATACCTTCTGAAGCGCAGACAAGAACGACAGTACCGTCAATCGCACGCATAGCTCTGGTAACGTTTCCGCCAAAGTCAACGTGACCTGGAGTATCAATAAGATTAATCAAGTATTCTGTGTCATGGAATTCGTGAACCATTGAAACGTTTGCCGAGTCAACAGTCATTAAACGCTCTTGTTCATCAGCGTGCTGCCACGTTGCCATACCTTTGTCCAATTCTCCTGCTGAAGATTCTGACATAAAACCTGCTGCGGCAAGCAAATTGTCTGTAAACGCAGTTTTTCCGTGGTGAATGTGCGCAGATGTAGCAATGTTTCTAATCTTAGACTGGTCATGAGACATACGCTTCATTCGAGTAATTTTATCTTCAGAGGCCGCCATGTTTACTTTCCCTTTCTATAAAGCAATGATTCATCCACGCGCTGGTACGGATGAATTTCATCATTTTTGAACCAAATGTTAATTTCGCGCTTTGCTGAATCCGGAGAATCAGATGCGTGAATGAGATTTTGAATAGGCCTGCCGGAAACATCTGCCAACCCGTAGCTGTCAAATGAATAGTCGCCGCGGATAGTTCCTGGAGCAGCCCTGCTCGGAGCAGTATCTCCGATGATTGTTCTTACTTTGTTAATAACATCGTGGCCTTCAAGGCAAATTGCGACTGTCGGAGATGACGTAATGAATTCAATCAACATCTCGCGAACTTTCTGCCCCAATGCTTTTGGAGTGTCAGTGATTTTCTGCCCCTTTGACTCCGCTGCTTTTTTGGATTTCTCGCCGACGCTTATCAACCATGCTTCGTCATCAGCATAATGCTTGCCTGCGACGTCTTTTGATGCATAGCACATCTTCATGCCAACAATCTTGAAACCAGTCTGTTCAAAACGAGACAAGATTTTGCCGACGAGTGCGCGTTGCAAAGCATCTGGCTTCAGCAAGACAAGCGAACGCTCAATCATTTCTTTACTCCACCTTTCACATATGATTTTGTCCACTTGATGAAACGCGGAACACGGCCTAATTTCAGCGTATTTTTCTCGCACTTCATAGAGCAAAAGTTCAAAATAGTGCCGTCTTTCTTGACGTACATAGTTCCCGTGCCAAGCTCAATGTCGGTCTTGCAGAATGAACACTTTGCCATTATGCACCGCCCCTGCCTGACTTGTTCAATGGACGAGCTTCGATTTCAGTTTCCCTGAGCATCAAAATATCATCCTTTTGAACTGGACCTTTCACGTTACGCCTGAGAATTTTGTCTTTGTCACGGCCGTCAAGAACGCGGCATCTTACCTGAATTGCTTCGCCTCTTGTGCCGGTCCTGCCGATAACTTCTTCCACCCTAGCTGGAACAGCGAAGCTGAAACCTACTCCGGTGGCCTCTTGTTTCGGCTTCTGCTTTTGATCAACTGCAACAGGAGCTTCTTCCTTGACTGGTTTTTTTGGATCGCCCATATTCTTAACCTGTCTTCTTCAATTCTTCAATGATTTTTTTAGCGTCGCCTTCAGCAATAATTGCAACTGCACCGGTTGGAACACCAATACCTGCAGCAGTTCCCAATTCTTCCTTGCTGTTAACTTGTATGCACGGAATGCCTTTTTCTTTCGCGAGAATTGGCAAGTGCATAACGATTTCAGCGGGTTGCACGTCCTTTGCAAAGACAATTAATTTTGCAGTGCCTCTTTCGAGCGATTTTGTAGCTTCATTTGTACCTTTCTTGATTTTACCGGTATTCTTGGCTACTTCAACCGCTTCTAATGCTTTTTGTATATCATCTGCCATATGAATCCTCCAGGAGAACACTCCCTCATTCAGCCCTTAACAGGCCTCATCAATCATAGGTTACTATTTGATTTTCAAGAGGTGGTTTATAAAGATATCGTTCTCGAAACTATTATAATGTGGCAACACGCAGATATTACCATGCTCGAACTTGCACTCATTATAGTGGCGCTGTTTGTTCTCGTTGTTGCATCATATGTTGACTTAAAAATTCTTGAAGTTCCTGACTGGGTGAACTATGCAGGAATTGCCGCAGGACTTGGCATACACTTGATATTTTCTTTACAGCAATGGAACTGGTGGCCAATAGCATCCAGCGCAATCGGATTCGGAATTGCGTTTGCTCTCGCGTGCTTAATGTTTTACACCGGCCAATGGGGCGGCGGGGACGCAAAACTCTTGATGGCGCTTGGAGCAATAATTGGATTTGAGCCAGGAAAATTTTCGTTTGGAGCGAGCTTTCTGATTAATCTCGTCTTTATCGGCGGCGCTTGGGGCATCATGTGGAGCTGCGCTCTTGCAATAAGAAATTGGAAAACATTCTGGAAAACATTCAGGACACTATCTCACAAGAAACCATATTCACGCATGCGGATAAGTGCAATGATCATAACAGTACTTCTTGTAATCGCCGCACTTACTTTACTACAGTACCAGTTGGAACTTATTGCATTCGCGCTTGTTATTTATTTCACCTGCTATTCAATCATTTTCGTCAAAAGCGTAGAAACAAGTTGTATGTACAAATGGGTAACTCCAGACAAACTAACAGAAGGAGATTGGCTGGTGAAACCAGTAAAAATCGGCAAGACCGTAATTGCGCCGCCGCGACTGGGACTGGAGAAAAAACAAGTTGAATTATTGCAAAAATTGCACAAACAAAAAAAAATCGACAAAATTCTGGTACGATACGGCATTCCGTTTGCGCCAGCATTCTTATTTGCCTTTGCGGCAACACTAGCGTTTGACAATATCGTGTTAGTGGCACTCTTTTAACTCAACTGTTACGACAAAGTTTTAAAAGACACTCAGCTATACTGTGTTTATGGTATTAGAAACAGAATTTATAGTAATGGTTGGTCTGTTAACCATGTTCTCAATAGTTGCTGTAATTTTGAAAACATTAAAGACGAAAATATTTGATATGTGATTAAGGTATTCTTCGCAAATTCTTTAATCTATAATCTTCCTTTAGCACAAACTTTCAGAAAGTTTGATCAAATTGCTCCTTGTTCAGCCTCGAGAAACATTTAATTCGCTGTTTTCTTCGAAAACAGGTTTATTACTTTTCTCTCAGCTTCACAATGTCGCAAAATCGGGTCTAGAAATTAAGGTATTCTGCGCAAATTCTTTAATCTATAATCTTCCTTTGGCATTTCCTTGGGTTTTTCAACTTCAATCGGCTTTGGTTTCTCTCTCTCAAACAAGCCGACATTCTTTGTCTCATCCTTGATTTTGCTTTCCAAAGAAGATAATTCGCCTTCATCAGCGGGCTTTGGCTGCCAGCCAACCTGCACGTTGTCGCCTTCAAAGCGAGGAATAACGTTAAGCATGGTATGATTATGCTTTTGGCCAGCAGGCGGGCCGTTTTGAATAAGCATGTTTGTTCCTTGTGCTCCAAGGGCTTCAAACACGGCAACACCAATCTTGTTTGCAATCTTGAACATATCGCCCACAATAAAATCTGGAACAGCTTCGATAATCGGAGAGTGTTCTTTAGGCAAAATTATAATGTGGCCAGGAGCAACCGGCTCTGGAGAAAGCATGGCAATTACTTTTTCATCCTCAAACAACATGTTCACTTTTTTTTGAACAAGCTGGCAAAACGTGCACTCGCTCATTTGCCACCCGTCAAGAATTCAGCGATGTCGTCTAATTTAGATTTTTTAGGCGCTTCTTTCTTTTCTTCCTTCGGCTTTTCATTTTTCTCAGGAGCTTTTGCTTCTTTAACTTCAGCATGAGGCTTCGGAGTTTCTTTTCCAAACTGCTTCGCAACAGCAGCAGCAAGCTTTTCAAACACTGAATCAGAAGTTTTCTGGTCAACATTTATTGTAGGCGGCTGCAATGCAATGTTATCGTTAGGAATTCTTGGAATAACGTGCAGCAGGAAATGAGGCGCCCTTTGCCCGGCAGCAACGCCATTCGCAACAAAAATGGAAGTGCCCTCAATTTTTAAGGCACGAATAACCGCATGACTTAACTGCTTTGCAACCATGCCAACATGCGCGACAAGGTCATCATTCATCTGCGGCATAATTGCAACGTGCTCTTTTGGAACAACAAGAATGTGGCCAGATGCTCCGGGATTAATATCAAGAACTGCAGTTACTTTGTCATCCTCGTACACTTTCTTTGCGGGAATCTTGCCAGAAGCAATGTGGCAGAAAATACATTGCTGTTCTTCATCAGCCATACGCTCTGCAAAAAGGCTTGTCTATAAAAAGATTCACATGTCGGAAATTCGCAAAAAAATAATATTTTGGAACTCCAAATTTCCGAGCATCGGAAAGCTTCGCTTTCCGAGTGTGCTCAAAAATCTTAGATTTTTGACACATGCTCAAGAACCACAAACCGCATTGGTTCTTGACACCACAAACTATTTAAATGCAGAAGAGCAATTTAAACTAAAAAAGAGAGTGATTATGAGCTTATTTGACAGCAGAAGAGGAATAACTCCACTTGTCGCAACCATACTTCTAGTAGCTTTTTCAGTAGGCCTTGGCGCATTAGTAATGAGCTGGGGAGAGGACTATATCGCGCAAAAAGCGGAATTTGTCCAAGGAACTGCAGAAGTAAAATCAGGCTGCGACACAGCAGCAATCAGCATAATCAAGATTGGCGGACAGCCACAGGCATGCTTTGGTCCAAATGGCATCCAATTATGGATGGACAACGGTCCTGACGTTGATATTTTCAATATTCACGCACGAATTGCAGGAACAAATGGAGTTCAGGTTATAGAAGGAATTCTATCACAGCCACTGGTGAAATCAAACGCGGTCAAGATAGTTGTTCCATTAGACAAAACAGTCGCTCCGATTCTACAGATAAAACTGACACCAAAAATTTGGACAGGCTCAGCATCGGTAACGTGCGCACAAAACGCAATTACTTTGGAAAGATTGCCTGTGTGTTAAATGACCCGAAGACGTAATCATAAAAGTTCTGGATTGATTTTTTACCAGTAATTTGGTCAAACAGCCATGACTGCATTTGAGGCGCAGTTGTTTTCGGCTGAACAAATAATGTTATCGCGTTTCTTTGTTCATTGCAGAAATTTGTACTACAAAAATCGCCTTCAACAGGCCTATTAGTTAGAGAAAGAACGTTGTTCTTGCTTTCCATTACTTCAAAAGATGCTTGCAAGCTCACGTCGTGATTAAAAGTGGCGCTGTCTTCTACCAAAACAAAACGCGTGCCGATTTGATTTTTGACAAGGTGATTATCTTCGAGATAGATTTTTGTAGCATTTCTTGCATAGAGCCCTATGTCGTAATTGACAATCCTGCACTTTGAAATAGTAATATTTGATACGTGCTCAATTGAAATGCCCTTTCCGCCCTTCCAACTTTTCAAAACTGCGCCATTGCAATCAATATTGACATCGTTGTCAACAATGGAAATGCCTTTGTCAAGAAAATAGACATCTGTGCAAAACTGGACAGACTTACGTATCATCATCCCGTCTCTCGGCACTACACACCCCAGCACCACTGGCGCCAGCAGCAATAACACTATAATCCACTTCATCTCTTTTTTTTGGTAACTACTATTATTGCAATAATTGCTATAATTGCTGAAAAGCCATATATGACAAACCAGATCGGCGCTGATTTTTTCTTAGCAATGAATGTCGCATTACTTTTGAACTCTTGCTGAACCTCTTTTTCAGCATCTTCTATTATTTTTTTAGCCTTCTCTGCCGCGTTTTGTTGTTCTATGATTGGCTTAGGTTGACTGGTGGCGCAATCGGCATCAGTCTGTGCCGTGCATTTCTTGCTGCAATAAAAGTCGCCTGCTTCACAGACGTTCATTTCGCGCTCTTCATTGCATGAATTAACCTCGCAGAATGTTCGCTCTACATTTTTATTTCCGAGCATCACAACATTAAATTTACTGCTTATGGCAGACACGGCAAACTGGAAGCTTTTATCATTGTTATTCCGAATTATGTTTTCGTATGAATCAAGCAGGCGCATACCAATATTATTTTTTAGAATTCCATTTTTTTCAATTAATGAATTGGTGACGTTCTTCAGATACAGGCCTTGCGTAAATGTGACGATGTTGCAATTCCTGAGGGTTACGTTATCGGCATTTTCAACGCGAACTCCGATTTCGCTTTGCCCAGTTACGCCGCGCAGGATACTGCCAGCGCAGTCAAACACAACATCACTTGACGCAATTTTGATGCCGTTTGGAATGTCGTATGTTTTTCCGCACAATGTCATGCTTTGCGTGATTGTCATGCCATCGGTCGGCTCAGCGCATTCCGCGGTAGCTATAGGGATGAGTAATAGGAATAGCAGTATGACCTCTTTTTTCATATCGTGCAAGAAAGTCCATGTATTAAAAATATTTTCTATTCTACAAACCGTACATCCAACTTTTTAATAACCATTATATATGAGATTTTCTATGACGATTCGAATGGAAGGCATACATAGCGTCAGTGAATTATGTCAGAAGAATACACTGGAGTGAAAGAAAATGTGTGGAATTCTTGGCTATCTTGGTCTACGAAACGGCACACCTTTGGTGCACGAAGGATTGAAAGCACTTGCTTACAGGGGTTATGACAGCTGGGGAATGGCGGTACATTCTGACAGCCACATTACCATTCAAAAGGGCATAGGAGACATTTCCAAGACAGAGCCGGTAGCACTGCACAGCAACCGAGTTATCGGCCATACCCGCTGGGCAACCCACGGCGGCGTAACAGAAGCTAATGCGCACCCGCACGCCAATATGGACAAAACAATTTCAGTTGTCCACAACGGCATAATTGAAAATTACAACGAATTAAGATCAGAATTACAAAAAAACGGATTTGTATTTGCAAGCCAAACAGACACTGAGGTCGTACCGCACCTCATCGACTTTTGCATGCGACAAGGAAAAACATTTGAGCAGGCATTCAAAGCCACGCTCGGCAGATTAGAGGGCAGCTATGCCATCCTTGCGACACACGCAAACGATTCAAGCATGCTATTCGCAAGAAACGGCAGCCCGTTAGTTTTAGGGCTTGGCCAAAACGAATATTTCGTCAGCTCAGACATACCCAGCTTTTTGCCACACACAAAAACAGTTGTGTATTTGGAAGACGGCGATTACGGCTCAATTACAAACACAGTTACCATTTACAACGGTGAAAAGAAAGTAGACAGGCAGCCAACCACTGCACACTGGGATGTTGAAGTCGCAAAAAAAGGAGATTATCCCCACTTCATGATAAAAGAAGTCAACGAACAGCCGCTTACAATACGAAAAGCACTCAACCAGCCAAAAGAACTCATCAAGCAAACAGCATTGCTTCTCCAGAACGCCTCAACTGTGTTCTTGGTAGGTTGCGGCACGAGCTACAACGTATGTGCCACAGCTACCTACCAGTTTTCAAAATCCGGCAAACAAACAATCGCAGTTCTTGGCTCAGAATTTTCTCAACAGGTGCCATTTATCGACAAGAAAACAGCAGTAATTGCAGTTTCTCAAAGCGGCGAGACCGCTGACATCATTGACTCTGTAAAAGCAAGCAAACAAAAAGGCGCTGTTGTAATTGGCATTTGCAATGTTCCTAGTTCAACACTTGCGCGCATAGCTGATATCATAATACCAATGAACTGCGGACCAGAACTTTGCGTTTTAAGCACGAAAACGTGCACCGCTCAGCTTGCAATTTTATTCATGCTTGCATTCGCGCTTCGGAACAAAGACATCTCCGTCCTTACTGAAGCAGCAGATGCGGCACTCCATGTTTTGAAACAACACCAACAAACAATGCCTGAACTCGCAAAACAAATTGCAAATGTGCAAAGCATCTTTGCCATTGGCCGCGGAACAATGTCTCCGATAGCACGCGAAGCTGCACTCAAGATTAAGGAAGTTAGTTACATTCACGCAGAAGGAATGCCTGCAGGAGAATTAAAGCACGGCAGCATCGCGCTCATAGAACAAGGAACTCCAGTTATTGTGTTCGTTGACGATGAAACACGCGCCTTTACAACATCAAACGCCATGGAAGTCAAAGCGCGCGGAGCATTTGTAATCGGCGTTGACAGCAAACCAAGCCAAGCATACGATTTCCACATTCAGATTCCAGCACTTGATGACGCGACAGCGATCCTCGCATTGCTGCCAATACAATTGTTGTCATATTATCTCGCGCTTGAAAGAGGATGCGACCCAGACAAGCCGAGAAATCTGGCGAAATCAGTTACGGTGCGATAGTTCTTGAATGGTTCGAGAAGGTAGGGATTTGAGATGATTACGATTAACGCAGCTTCTTTTTATAATTTTTTTCCAAATGGTTGTTCAGAACGTATAATGCAGGAATAACCAGAACAATGCCAAGCACCAGCAACAATTCCAACGCGCGGTTGCCAAGATTGATGTCAAGCAACAGCCATGCACTTCTGAAAATCAGCACGGAACCCAAGATCAACATTAACTCCCATACAACGTGCCAGCTCTCATGCATAAGCATGAAAACCCATACGTCCTATAAGAATTATTCCAACTCATTCCCCTTTCTGGACGGTTCTTTCGCATAGCTATTTAAATGACCATTTGAATATTAGTGTATGCAAATAACTCTCAATCTCAAGAAAAAACTCGAGCAATCAGCAAACGAGTACTTTGAAAAGGCGAAAAAATCACGCAAAAAGGCAGAAGGAGCAAGAGATATTGTCCTAAAATTCCAAAAAGAGCTCGCTGAACTAGAAAAAAAACAGCAGGTTGTAGTGCAAAGAGAAACAGAGAAAAAACAGAAAGCACCGCGGCAATGGTATGAAAAATTTCACTGGTTCATTTCCTCAGAAGGATTTTTGTGCATTGGAGGCAGAGATGCGACATCGAATGAAGTTGTCATCAAGAAACACACTGACAAAGATGATATTGTATTTCATACTGAAGCGCCAGGCAGCCCGTTCTTTGTGATAAAAACTGAAGGCAGGAAGCCAAGCGATTTAACAATGCAGGAAGTGGCGGACGCGGTTGCCTGTTTTTCAAAAGCGTGGAAAATCGGAGTAAGCGTAACAGAAGTATTTGCAGTAAATCCCGACCAGGTAAGCAAACAAGCAGAATCAGGAGAGTACATGCCAAAAGGCGCCTTTATGATCAGAGGCAAAAGAAACTTTTATCAAGGCAAAATGGTAGTTGCAGTAGGAAAGCTTGAAGATGGCAGAGTAATGAGTGCATCAGAGAGCGCTGTCAAGACGCACTGCAAAGAGTACGCGTTTGTGCTGCAAGGCAGAGACAAGCCAAGCGATTGCGCCAAGAAAATAGCAAGAAAGATAAAAGCAGACATAGATGAGGTGTTAAGGGTATTGCCCGCAGGAACATGCCAAGTAAAATAAACCTTCACGCACTGGAGCCGGCCATCAGAATAGGAAAGGCAGGCATAACTGATAGTGTAGTCAAACAAGTAATGATATTGCTAAAGAAAAGAAAAGTCATCAAAGTCAAGTTTTTAGCAAGCGCCATACAGGACAACAAAAGAGCAAGAGTGAATGAACTGGCAGAACGCGCGCACGCCAAGGTTATTCGCAAAGTCGGCTTCATAGTAATATTGGAAAGAATTAAATAAACACTTTTTATAATAGGACACAATGCCA
>CAZNFZ010000019.1:0-1780 GCA_964572665.1 uncultured Methanosarcinales archaeon | reverse complement strand
CGACTGGAAAAAGATGATGCAGAGAGCGTACACTTTTATCGACAAAGACGCATGGGAAATAGAAAAAGCAAACAGACAACTGAAAAACGTAACAATATACAAAACACAAGCGAAATTTGTAGGCAAAAAAACACTTGAAGTAGGCAAGGACACAATTACAGCTGATAAAATATTCATCTGCGCAGGAGCACGCCCAAATGTCCCCCCAATACCCGGACTGCAGGATGTTGACTTTATCACATCAGATGAAGCATTAAGGCTGCCAAAACAACCAAAGAAAATGATAATCATTGGCGGCGGCTATATCGCAGCAGAACTCGCACACTTCTTTGGCGCACTCGGAACAGAAATTACGATTGTCCAACGCAGCGGCTTGCTGATGAATAACGAAGATTCTGAAATTGCACAAAGGTTCACTGAAGTCTATCAGCGGAAATTTAACGTAATTCTCAATGCGAACACTATCCGCGTGGCAAAAAAAGGCAAAAATATTGCTGTTGATATCGATGTTGCCGGCAAAAGAAAAACAATTGTTGGCGATACACTGCTCGTTGCGACTGGCAGAATACCAAACAGCGACATTCTAAACGTTAAATCAGCAGGCGTTGAAGTCAATGAACGCGGATTTGTCAAAGTAAACGAGTACTTGGAAACATCAGCGCAAGGAATCTGGGCAATAGGCGACATTGCAGGCATATTCATGTTCAAACACAGCGCTAACCTCGAAGCAGAGTGCGCAATTAACAACGCATTTGGAACGAAAACCCCTGTAGACTATTCAGCAATGCCCCACGCGGCATTCTCATCACCACAAGTAGCAGCTGTAGGCAATACAGAAGATGAACTAAAAGCAGGAAAGATTCCTTATCTGAAAGCGATTTATAAGTACAAAGGCACGGGCTATGGAAAAGCAATAGAAGATAATGACGGATTTGTCAAATTACTTGTGCACCGCTCAACAAAAGAAATTCTAGGATGCCACATTATCGGCACAGAAGCAAGCATTTTGATACACGAAGTAATCATTGCAATGAAAGCAAAACTAGGTGTTAAAGGCATTACAAATGCAGTACACATCCACCCAGCATTATCAGAAGTCGTACAAAGAGCATTCAAACAAATTCAATGAGTTTTAAGATATTCTTGCGCTTTTAGAATGCAGACAGAACTCTGATTATCAGTTATCTTACCATCCATTATCATTTTCACCGCATCTGCCATTTTTATCTTTATCAGCTTGATTGTTTCTGTTCCTTCTGGTCGCGCCTGACCAAGTTTCAATTTTTTTGCGATGAACAAGCAGGTGGGAGAATTAATAACGCTTGTCATCGGGTCGGTCATGCCTAAGTTAACCCATTCTCCTGCAATAATGCCCAGTTCTTCTTTCAGCTCTCTTTTTGCCGCATCCAATGGAGACTCATCGGCATCAAGCGCCCCACTTGCAGTTTCTATGCTATTACGGTTAATTGCATATTGAAAAATTTCAACAAGGTACACGAATCCTTTTTCATCAACTGGAAGCACTGAAACACCTGCTTTGATTTTAACAGTAGCGTAAATTCCATCAGCGCCATCTGGCCTGATAACCTTGTCCTCAACAACATCAATCCATTGATTCTTGTACTTCTGAACGCGTTCTTTGACAGTCCAAGGACCCCGTTTTTCAAGCATACCGGCTCCACTATGGAAATGCTATTTAATGCTTTTGAAGGGCAACCTTTTTAAATGAAATTCGCCTAAATAGTCTAAACGGGGCGTTTGGCTTCGTTAAAACAAAGAG
>CAZNFZ010000018.1:0-8124 GCA_964572665.1 uncultured Methanosarcinales archaeon | reverse complement strand
AAAGTGTTAGTTGAAACACCGGAAGACGTCTGGTACTTGTCACAACTCATAGACTCCGCAGATATTTTGAAAGGCAAAACACCAAGAAAAATCAAGGTTTCAGAAGAAGCAGATGCAACCAAACGCATGGTGTACATGGTCCTGACTGTTGAAAAAGTTGAATTTTCAAAGACAACAAACGCACTGCGCGCGAGCGGCAAAATATTGGAAGGACCAGAAGACGTCCCGCATGGCAGCTACCATACGTTTGCCATCGAGCCTGGTACGACCTTAACCATACAAAAAGAATACTGGTACGGTTACCAATTAGACAGACTGAAAGAAGCGGCAGAAACAAAACCAGCAAAAATTATCATCTGCATTTTTGACCGAGAAGAAGCATATTTTGCGCGCATGACGCGCTCAGGCGCAGAAATTTTGTCGCGCATCGAAGGAGAAGTTGAAAAGAAAAGAACCGGCATCAAAGCAAAAACAAGCTTTTACGAGGAAATAATAAAACTTCTTGAGCAATACGACGAAAGATACAAACTCGATTTTATTATTCTTGCCAGCCCCTCGTTCTGGAAAGAAGAACTCTTCAAAGTCTTGAAAAATGACGCGTTGCGAAAGAAAATCATCCAGGCAACATGCTCATCAGTTGATGAACGGGCAATTGATGAAGTTCTGAAGCGCGAAGAAGTGCAAACAGCATTACGGCAGGAACGCGCAGCAAAAGAAATGGTGCTTGTCGAAAAAATACTGGAAGAAATTTCGAAAAAAGGAGCAGTTGTGTACGGAATCAAGGCAACAGAAGAAGCAGCCAGCTCAGGAGCAGTTGCAACATTGCTTGTTACCGATACTTTGATACAAAAATTACGACAGGAAAATACGTTTGCACGCGTTGACAGCATCATGCGGACAGTAGATAAGCAAAAAGGAGCTGTTGTTATTATATCCAGTGAGCACACCGGAGGGAAAAAGCTTGACGGATTAGGCGGAATAGCGGCTCTGTTACGGTATAAACTATCATATGATTGACAATTACTACTTCTGAAACGTATTTTTGCGCACTCTAAAAACTTAAATAGCCCATCACTCATCTTTTGTATAACTTCAGAGTGGCAATCCCCTGCTGAAGTAACTGTTTGGGGTAAAAACATAGAGACTACTGCGAAAGTACGACCAAAAAGTTTTAATACAGAAATGTTTTACCTCAAGTGAATAGCAAAAACGTGTTACGGGAAAATCGGAGTGAAAAACTCCATTTTTTTCGTGCAAAAAGGGGGGAGGTATCAATGATCGTCAAAGAAGAATTTTTAAGCAAGCTCAGGCGCTACTTCGTCCTGAACTTATACGAAGTCAAGATCTGGACTGCACTGCTTTCACGAGGCGTTGCAACAGCCGGTGAATTATCAGACATAGCAAACGTTCCACGAAGCAGAAGCTATGACGTTCTCGAATCACTCGAACGCAAGGGCTTTGTCATAATGAAGCTCGGTAAGCCAATCAAGTACATCGCTGTTCCGCCAACAGAAGTGCTTGAACGCGTCAAGAAGAACTTGAGCGAAGAAGCAACAGAACGCGTCAAAAGACTTGAAGACCTCAAGAAAACTGATGTTCTCGGCGAATTGAACACTTTGCACACGCAAGGAATAGAATTAGTCGAGCCATCGGAACTTTCAGGCAGTTTGCGCGGCAGGCATAATCTCTACTCGCACCTTGAACTTACCATCCGCAATGCGCAAAAAAGCGTTACGATCATGACAACGCCGCAAGGCTTCATGAGAAAAGTGGAAGGCCTCAAACCAGTCTTTGAAAAACTGAAGAGGAAAGGAGTCAAGATACGAATCGCTGCTCAATTGACAAAGGACAACAAAAGCGCGGTCCAGGACATCCAGAGCGTTGCAGAAGTCAAGCATACTGACAGCAAGGCACGCTTCTGCATCGTAGACGGAAAAGAACTGATCTTCATGATAATGGACGACCAGGAAGTACATCCAACCTACGATGTCGGCATCTGGGTCAACACGCCGTTCTTTGCAAGCGCATTGGAGAGCATGTTCAACACTGCCTGGAAAGGCATGAAAGACCCGTCTTTTAAGTAATTCTTTTTAATTTTTATTTCTTTTTTATGGACATCAAAAAACTTATCCAAGGCCTGCACCAGTATGAACGCAGAGTTCTACCAGAACTCGAACGTCATCCATACTTGGAAGACTTGTCTTCTGCTACCGGATTGAAAGATGTTGAAGCCATGCGTGCACTTCAGTGGCTTGAAAACAAAAAAGCAGTCACTATTGAGACAGAGCCCCAGGAACTTGTTATTCTAGGCAAAAATGGGCAAGAGTACCTCAAAAAAGGGCTGCCAGAAAGAAGATTTCTAATCGCCATAAAAGAAAAAGAAATTCCGCTTAGCAAACTCGTAGACAAAACAGGGCTCAATAAAGAAGAAGTCAACATCTGCCTCGGACTGTTGCGGCAAAGAGGCGCGATAACACTGCTCAAAGAAAAAGACTTGATAGTAAAGATTACAGACCAAGGAAAAAAATTGATGAATGCTGAGTTCCTTGAAGAAAAATTTCTCAAAAAACAGTTTCCGGCAAAAATTTCCGAATTTAAAGCAGAAGAAAAGCAAGCACTTGAACAGCTCAGAAAAAGAAAAGAGTTAGTGCAGGTAGAAGTTAGGCGCATAAAAAAAGCAACGCTTACCGACTTAGGAAAAAAATTGGTCTTAACCGGAATACGCGATGAAAATATCGTCGATAATGTTACGCCGCAGATTTTACGTGAAGGCACGTGGAAAAACAAAACGTTCAGGCGTTATGACGTAACTATTAACGTTCCAGAAATCTCCGGCGGCAAAAAACAATCATACTGCGCATTCCTCGATTGGGTTAGGGCAAAATTCACAGCGCTTGGATTTCAGCAAATGGACGGTCCCTTAGTTGAAACAGAATTCTGGAATATGGATTCCTTGTACATGCCGCAGTTCCATTCAGCAAGAGACATTCATGACGCATATTACATAAAAGAGCCTAAATACGGCAAGCTCGACGAAAAATTAGTAAAAAAAATACAGGCAGCACATGAACACGGCATTCCTGGCAGCGCAGGATGGAGATATCCTTTCGATCCTGAACGAACACACAGACACGTTCTTAGAACACAGGGAACTGCGTGCAGCGCACGCATGCTAGCATCAAAAGACCTGCAAATACCAGGCAAATATTTCGGCATCACCCGCGTGTTCAGACACGACGTCATCGACGCAACACACCTACCTGATTTCAACCAAACAGAAGGCATTATCATCGAAGAAGGCCTCACGTTCCGGCACTTAGTTGGACTTCTGGAAATGTTCGCAAAAGAATTTGCAGACGCGGAAGAAATACGAATTGTTCCTGGCTACTTCCCATTCACTGAGCCATCAGCAGAATTATACGCCAAACACCCTCAGTTAGGCTGGATAGAATTAGGAGGAGCTGGCATCTTTAGACCAGAAGTTGTTACACCACTACTAGGAAAAAACATCAGCGTCCTTGCCTGGGGATTGGGAATTGATAGAATCGGCATGTTCAAACTGGGACTCAAAGATATCCGGGACCTGTTTTCACACGACCTCGCAGTTTTACGAAACTCACCGGTGATATAAATGCCAACCATCACATTTTCATTTGAAGATTTACAGAAGCTTGTAGGACAAAAGCTTGACGACAATAAATTAACACAACTACTCGACTCTGCCAAAGCAGAATTAGACGCGAAACTCGGCCACGAGATGACCGTCAAGTATAACGATACAAATTTGCCTTACTTATGGAGCGTTGAAGGATTAGCACGATTATTTAGAGCAATTTTAGGCAAACACAAAGGCATTCCAGCAATCAAATTAGAAAAACCAAAAGACAAAGTAATCTATGACAAACGACTATCAAAAATACGACCATACATTGCCTGCTTCAAAGCAAGCGGCAAGAAAATAGATGACTACCTACTTAAACAAATAATACAGATGCAAGAGAAGCTTGCGGAAAACTTCGGCAGAAAAAGACAGAAGATTTCTATCGGAGTGTATCCACTCAAGACAATCACTTTCCCTGTTCAATGCAAGGCGGCTTCGCCAACTGAACTATTCATACCGCTTGATTTCCACCAATCAATGAGCTTACGGCAAGCACTTGAAAAACATCCAAAAGGAAAAGAATACGGGCACTTGATTAAACAAGAATCAGTATATCCTGTTTTTACAGACGCCAAAAAAGAAATCATGTCGCTCATCCCCATTATCAACAGCGAGCAGACCGGCAGGTTAAAACTCGGCGATGACAGCTTATTCTTTGACACCACCGGCACTGACGAAGAATCAGTTAATTTAGTCGCGAACATTTTTGCTTATGCACTCGCCGAACGCGGATTCAAGATAGAACCGTGCATTATTGAGTATCCTGGAAAGAAAGTTTCTACGCCAACTCTGCACACAAAAACAATCAAACTTAATGAGAAAAATGTAGAGAAACTTCTTGGACTGCAGATTAAAAGTACTGAAATCAAAGATGCACTTATGCGCATGGGCTATAACTACAATGCCGGAACAGTCACGATACCCAGCTACCGCAACGACATAATGCACGAAGTTGACATAATAGAAGACATCGGCATTGCGCACGGCTATGAAAATTTCAAATCATTACCTTTGACATCATATACCAGAGGCGGCACTAGCGAAATGCAGCACAATATAGACACGCAGCGCACCTTCTGGATAGGATTCGGCTACCAAGAAATCATGAGCCCAGTACTCTGCAACAAAGAACTTCTTTACGACAAGATGAACACAGACGATTGGGGAACAATCGAAATAGAAAATTTCATTTCACAAACCTACTCATGCGTACGCACGTGGATACTGCCGCAAATGCTGGACGTATTATCAAAAAACAAACACGTTGATTACCCGCAAAAAATATTTGAACAAGGAGTAATATCACTGCGAGAAAAAGAGCCGCGCGACCAACAACACCTTGCAGCAGCCACGGCACATTCCGGCGCAACATTCACTGAAATGCGCCAAGCAGTAGAAAGCACACTACGAAACGCAGGCATACAGTTCTCAATAGAAGAATATGAACTCAACTGCTTCATACCAGGCAGGGCAGCAAAAGTAATTGTGAACAAAAAACAAATCGGCTTCATAGGAGAAATACACCCTATCGTTCTTGAAAAATTCGGACTTACTGTGCCTGTAGCGGCGTGCGAAATCGACTTAAGTGCACTGCATTAGTGCAGAAAACATTAAATAGTGATAAACACATTCTATAATTAACAAAAGAGGCAGCGCTGAATGCGATTCAGCTGGTCTCTTTTTTATAAAAAAAGAGGTGATTATATGGAAAAAGCAAGCAATTTGGAATGGATTGCATGGATAATAGTAACTATCGGTGGCTTGAACTGGGGACTAGTTGGATTTTTCAACTTCAACCTGG
This sequence comes from uncultured Methanosarcinales archaeon, assembly GCA_964572665.1. GTDB lineage: Archaea > Nanobdellota > Nanobdellia > Woesearchaeales > ARS49 > CABMGU01. The sequence goes on along the minus strand of CAZNFZ010000018.1, from coordinate 2,662 downwards.
TCACAACAATTTTCGGCAGCGGTATGGGCTCAACAATAGTATATGACCTTGTTGGAATCGCATCACTCTATGCTGCATGGCTCCTGATGGGATACTGCAAAAAGAAGAAATAAATTTTTAATTCTTTTTTTATTTTTTTTCCTAAATAGCCACAAAGAAAGTGCCTATAACGATCATTAAAATCGCAATCGCTTTAATCACAAATGTTTTCCTCGTAAATACTTCTTTCAAAATATTTGGTTTGAACGTGCTCAGCATGATAATCAAAATCAAAACATAGAGCGGCTGCACTGAGCCCATTGCACTCACTAAAGAAACATTTGTCAGCGCAACTGCAGCAGCCCATAGCAGCCAGGCACAGTATGTTGCGTATTCAGAAAACACGATAAAATGCAGACTCTTCAGAGTTTGGCGAACATGCATCCGTGAGCGCTTTGAGAAAATGAATAAAGTGAGCAATGAAACGCCAAGCAACTCAAGCCCTATAACATTCCAAATAGAAAGATCAAACAGCAAGTATTTCGCAATTATACTTATTATTCCACTCAGCACGCACAGCGAAATAATCGCCCAAAATCCTTTGCGCATAACAGGTATGCGCGCAAAACGCTCCATGCCTATAAGTATCGCGCCACTAGCCGCTATAACAATTGCAATATATTTCCACCACGGCAAATATTCTTTTAGAATAACTGCAGCGAAAATGGAAACGAGGACAGGAGCAGCATACCAAATAGAAATTACGCGTGACACTTCTTCAAATGAAAGCACGTGAAAATAAATAACATAGCTGATGGCTATTAACACGCCTGACAACATGCCGAGCGCAAGTTGCAATGATGTAATATTGTTCCACTGTGAAAAAAACGTAATGAGCACTCCGCCGGGCAATGCAACAAAACCAATCACTGGAAGCAAACTGCGATAATTGCGAATTCTTTTATCGAGCAGAAATTTGTCAAGAACATTAACAATGGCAAGCAATGCCGGATAAAAAAGTGCGTAGATGATCCAAGATACTGCCATGTCGCAACACAGACATGAAACGTATTTAAGCTTTCTTTTCAGCTGGTGCTTTTTTTGCAGGCTTTACAGTCTTTGGTTTTTCACCAAGTACGGTCTGCTTTCTAACAGCAGTTTTTTGCACAGCCACTTTTGCTCTTGACTTGCGCTCGACAATAGAAACTTCAATTGCCTTGAACGCTGAAACAACTTTGTCATGGCTTGCGCCCTTAGAAATATCAAGCTTCTGCGCCAATGGCTCAAGATGAGAAACATTACACTTTCGTCTGCGAGTTTGCCCATCAATAAGAACCATGCTCTTGCCGAGATCTTCGACAATAACGCACTTTAATCCAGCATCTCTGCCGGCAATCTTCACACAAACACGTCCAATTTCAATCATTTTTTTGTTCCCCCATCAACTGTAGCCGTCGCCGATACTACAGGAACTAAACTCTAACCTTTGCGATAATTGTTCTTCGAGTGCAAGCACTGCACAACATACCGCCATACGGCCTTTCAGGCCTTCTTGCAGAACGCGGCAATGCACGCACTTGCGTCTTCGTGCCTCTTGCGACACCAGGCAAAAACGCACTGCATGTAGCGCACTGAGGCTTAGCCTTCTTTCGACGCTTGTACAATATTTTGTTCGTACCGCCTGGCGTAGTTAAGTAAACGCGCCTGAACGTTCTTGAACGATATCTCATTGCTGGCATATAGACGTGGGAAAGGCAGGGGTTTAAAAACCTTACTGTAAAGCCTATATAAAGTCCCTATTGGACATGCCGCAAACGCCTCAATTCTGCGTCAGATAAATGGCGCCATTTACCCGGCGGCAAACTACCAATTTCAAGCTTTCCAACTTTAGTGCGGGAAAGGCGCACAACCATCAACCCAACCTTCTCAAACAATAATCTTACGATGTGCTTTCTGCCCTCGTGAATCGTTATCATCGCTTTCGCAGCCCAGATGTGAATTCCCCTGATCTGAACCCTTCTACCATCAATCACAACACCTTTCTGCAACTGCTCCATGTTCTTTTCAGAAATCTGCTTGTCAACCACAACAAAATATTCTTTTTCAACTTCATAACGCGGATGCGTCAATTTGTTAGCAAGCTCGCCATCATTCGTAAACAACAACAAACCCTCAGTATCCTTGTCCAGCCGGCCAACCGGAAAAATCCTTTGCGGCACTTTTATCAGTTCCATGACGGTTTTCATGTCGTGCTTCTCAGAAACAGTTGTAATGTAACCCTTCGGCTTATTCAGCATGATGTAAACTTTTTTTTGCACTTCAATTTGCTTTCCGTTAACCACAATTTTATCTTTTTCAGCATCAGCATTTTCTCCCAGCTTTGCAACTTTTCCGTTTACGAGCACTTTGCCTTTTGAAATCAACTCTTCACACTTTCTCCTGCTCGCAATCCCTGCCTGAGCTAGAATTTTCTGTACTCGTTCTTGCATATTTCGTTCATCGTCGAAACCCTTTTAAATACCTATCGTCAGCACTTCACCATGATAGACATAGTATTTCCAAACAAGAACGAAGCCGAGTTCATAGAAATGGCACGAAAACTCGGCATTTCAGGGCTCATTTTTGCATACAAACAACCATCAGAATTTTCAAAAAACCAAGAAGCTGCCAATGCATTATTTGT
>CAZNFZ010000017.1:0-3841 GCA_964572665.1 uncultured Methanosarcinales archaeon | reverse complement strand
GGGCTTTCAATTCCTGGCGGCAAATTTGGGGTTTTAAATGCCTTGCCGGTTGCTGCCGGGCTCGTAAATAATAATACTAGGCCGACGATTGCAAGTATTGCAACGATGCCTAAAAGCAAGATGCTCACTTCTTTTTTATCTGCCATATTTCGCCTCCTGCGCTTGCGCGCTAATAACTTCTTGTGATTAGTACTTGGTGCGGGAATTTGCACTCATTTGTTCCGTGCATGTCTTCAACGCAGCAGAACACTGCATATTTGCCCGTGTATCCGAGGAAGTATGCCAGATTTTGCTGGTTGTTGCATTCTATTCCAGCTTGGCTTGCGTCCTCAGTAATGTATATATTTTGGTTCTGCATGACAAGTCCGCTTGGTTGTCGTACAGTCAAGGCGACAGTTGCGAGCACACCTACGATGCTTACTAATGCGAGCACCACGATGGCGCTACTCACTGCACCTCTTTTCATTTGGATAGTTTTGGCTTGTGAGCTATTTAAATCTTTTGGTTGTGTATAATGTATACTGGTACTCAAGGCATACACAAATCTTTATAAATAACGGTTGGTAAGGAATAACTAAAGAGGTGAACAAGTGGGGGAGTTACGCAAGGACTACGTATTGGATCGCTGGGTGATTATTTCTTCAGCCAGAGCGCAGCGTCCTCATGAATTGCAAAAATCTGTTACCAAGCAAAAAGGTGCTTGTTACTTTTGTCCGGGAAGTGAAGGTTCTACTCCTGCTGAAATCGGCCGAGTTGTCAAGAATGGCAGCTGGCAGATTCGCTGGTTTGAAAACAAGTTTCCTGCATTGAAGCCAGAGGGCCAGCCTTCTCTGCATACTGACAATCGTTTTTACACGTCCGCCAGCGCCTATGGATATCATGAGGTTGTTGTTGAAACGCCAAGGCATGACAAGCAGCTTGCCCAGTTGTCTGCTGAAGAGATTGAAGAGGTTCTTTATGTGTACGCGAGAAGAATTGTTGAGCTTGAGAAAAAACCCAATATAAAGTATGTCAGCGTGTTCAAGAATCATGGCTATCTGGGCGGGACATCTATAATACATTCTCACTCGCAGATTATGGCAACTGCTATGCTGCCACCCGAGATTGAAGCTAAGTTGTCAGCCATGCGTAAGTTTATTTCCTGCCCGTATTGCAATGTCATACGTTCTGAAAGCAATAGCGGCAGGAAATGTTTTGAGAATGACGAATTTATCGCATTCACTCCATACGCTTCCCGTTTTAATTATGAAATCTGGATTTTTCCCAAGCAGCACATTCCAAGAATGGAAGACATTAATTTCTCGGCGCTTGCTCCAATCGTTCGCAACGTTCTGAAAAAAGTGCACGAGGCAAACCTTGACTACAATATGATCGTGCAGTATGGTCCAAAAGGTGAAGACTTCCACTTCCACATTGAAGTATGCCCTCGTTCTGCAATTTGGGCAGGCTTTGAATTTGCATCAGGCATTATCATTAACTCAGTTTCTCCCGAGGACGCGGCCAAGTATTACCGCGATGAATTATGAGTTTTCTCATCTCAAACTGCAATGGCAGTTTTGCAGCGTTCGGAATTAAATCGCGTTATCAGGGCGTTTTCTTTAAACATCAAGACAAAATTTTCAAAACAATTGCTCATATTGATGTGAAAGGCGCTCCTGGCGCAATTCTTAATGAGTTGTGGAAAGTCACGCGTGACCGTGAAGGCGTGCAGGAATCTTTCTGGTTTGCAAATAATCTGCCTGTCTTTTTTTATGAGCTGTCAGGAAAAGCAGACATTTTGTTTGATTGCAAGGAGAATTATGACAATCGCGAGTGGGGAAGAAATTATGAATTTTTTTCTGAAGACAAAATGCTGCTTGTTCATTTCCAAAAAAAGAACGATTCACGCGAAGACGGCAAATTTGGAGAATATGAGTTCTGGCTCGCGTTTTACGGCTCCGAGTTCGAAAAACTAGAGAAGTGGGAGGAACAGCAGTATGCGTATGACGAACTGCGCAGTTCTCCCCCATTTAAGCGCTGGGTACTGCGCGGCTGCCGCGCTCACGGTAGTTTTGTAATGGCTTTTTCTCACTCAAAAAAAGAAGCAATGCAGCTGGCGAAGAGTTCGTGGACACGAAAGAAAGCGCTTGCCAAAGAGGCAGAGAAGTTCGCAGTTAACAGTATTGCATGCGGCGATATAAAGAATGGCGAGATGCGCGCTGCTGCAGAATGCGCGCGTTATTCTCTTGCCTGTCTGCGCGAGAATCATGGTTTGTATGCTGGCCTGCCGTGGTTTCACCAGCGCTGGGCGCGTGATGAATTGATTTCAGTCAAGGCGCTTTTACATTCTCATCAAAAGAGCCTGGCAAAAGTTATCCTGTTTTCGTGGCTAGAAAAAATATTGCCGGGTGGAAAGCTGCCTGGCACGTTAACAAATACTATTGCAGATAGCGGCTGGCTGTTCCTTCGTTTTGAAAATTACTTGCCTGAGTTGAAAAAGCAGGAGCGCGAGTGGGTGATTCGGAAACTTGAGTCTTATTTGCGTGAAATTGAAAAAAATCTGCAGGATGGTCTTGTAGTAAATGGAGCGCGAGAGACCTGGATGGACAGTATTGACAGGCTCGGTGCGAGAATTGAAATCCAGGCATTAACTTTGGCCGCGTGCAGATTATATCGCAAACTGAAGTCAGCGCATCCTCTTGAGGCAAAATTAAAATCGCGTGTCAAAGATGCATTCTGGAAATCTGACCATCTTTCTGACGGCGCAGATGATGATACTATTAGGCCAAATATTTTCATTGCAGCGTATGCGTATCCTGAACTTTTGTCAAAAAGAGAGTGGCTGAAGTGTTTTGATTATGTTTTGCCGAGATTGTGGTGTGGCTGGGGCGGTTTAGCAACAATCGCGACAAGCAATTCACTATTTGTAACCGAGCACACTGGCGAAAATTCAAAAAGCTATCATTCCGGCGACAGCTGGTATTGGTTGAATAATCTTGCAGCGTTAGTGTTGTTCGCCTTTGACAAGAAAGAATACAAAGATTATATCCAGCATATTTTGAAAGCCAGCACAAAAGAAATTTTGTATGGGGGCGCGTGCGGCCATCACGCAGAGTTGAGCAGTGCATCAGAATTTAACTCGCAAGGCTGCCTTGCGCAGGCTTGGAGCGCCGCTTTATACATTGAATTGGTTGAGGAATTGTTCGGGTAAGACCTAACTAAATCCAAATCTTAATAAAGAATCACGACGATAAAAACACCATGGATATACGCTTAGACAAGGAAACGTTCAAAGCATTGGCTAGTGGAACTAGAGTTGATGTTCTAAAACTTCTCAACCAGCGCCGTCACATGCAGAGTGAGCTTGCTGTTTCACTTGATTTGTCCGTCCCAACAGTCAAGGAACACTTGGCAGCGTTGGAAAAGGCCGGTCTTGTTGAGCGCCATGATGAAGGCAGGAAATGGAAGTATTATTCTCTAACGAAGAAAGGCAAAGGCGTCTTGAATCCGGAGGAAATGAAGATCTGGATTGTTCTTTCCATGTTCGTGTTCAGCGTGGTTGGAGGCGTCTGGTCTTATCTGAAGATGCTTGCTCCCTCGCCAGAGATTATGATGGAGGCCAAGATGGCAGGGTCATTGGAATCAACTGCAGATGCAGCTCCTATGGCCATGAAAGCAGCTGTTGAAGAAGGCGCCGAAGCCATGCAAAGTCTTATGGCTACTGCGCCTGAACCTTTGCCGGTTGCAGAAGCAGTCAATTACTGGCCCTATGTTTTCGGTATTGCGGCAATCGTATTGGCTGTCGCTCTCATCTATCTGCTCTATAAATCCGCACAATATAAAAAGCAGTTAGGCGTTTCCC
>CAZNFZ010000016.1:0-14719 GCA_964572665.1 uncultured Methanosarcinales archaeon | reverse complement strand
GAGCACAATAAAAAATTGTCAGATATTCGCATGGAACTTGCCGGCAAGGGCTGGTCGACTTCTATTATAGAGCACGCCATTCACGCTGCAAAGGAAAAGTAATCAAGCCGCCCGCGGCTGATAAGTTAAGTGCATAAGATTATGCATTACTTCTTTTTGCGGGCCTCTTAAAACGTATGGCTTGCGGCAGGTTTTACATTTCCAGCTGACATTTGCCTGTCCTTCCCGTTCGTTTTCTACCCATCTGCCGAAGATGGCGTAATCAACAACACTTTTGTTGCAGGCAAGGCATAGTTGTGTGAGTTTTGTTCCATTTGAGAATGCGATTGGCCCAGGTTTTTGCCCGCGTGTCTTGTCTAGAATCTGGAACTGGTCGTCAAAGACTGCTTTCGCTGTCTTGATGCATTGGTCCAGCTTCTGTATCACCTCATCGACAGCAGCCATGCAACCAGCAGGAGCAATAATGTTTATAAACCCTCCTTATAGCAGATATGGTATGGTTTTGGAAAAGCTTTCTGAGAGCTTGAAGAACACGCTGCAAAAGATTGCAAAGTCGATGTTTGTAGATGAAAAACTAGTCAATGAGCTAGTTAAGGACATTCAGAGGGCGCTTTTGCAGTCTGATGTTAACGTGAAATTGGTATTTGATCTCACGCAGAAAATTAAGGACCGCATTCTCAAGGAAGAAACACCTGGCGCTTTAACAAAGAAAGAGCATCTCATCAATATTGTTTACGAAGAGCTTACTAAATTCCTGGGTGGAGAAAAGTCTGAATTAAAGCTTGGCGACAAGACGCCTAACAAAATCATACTTATTGGTCTTTTCGGCTCGGGTAAAACTACCACGTCTGGCAAGCTTGCAAAGTATTTCATGAAGCGTGGCAAAAGAGTTGCACTTTTAGGTCTTGATGTGCATCGTCCTGCTGCTATGGACCAATTGGAGCAGGTTGCTAAAGGAATTAACGCGCAGGTATTCGTAATGAAGGGCGAGAAAGACCCGATTAAAATCTACAAGCACTTTGAGCCTGAATTCAAGAAGTTTGACTTAATTATTATTGACACGGCAGGCAGAGATGCACTTTCTCAAGATCTTATTGAAGAATTAAAGCAAGTTCACGAATTGGCAAAGCCTGACGAGGCATTGTTAGTCATCTCAGCAGATATCGGCCAGGCTGCCCAGACGCAGGCAAAAGCTTTCCACGAGGCTGGCGCGATTACTGGCGTTATTGTTACAAAGATGGACGGTACTGCGAAGGGTGGCGGTGCTTTGTCAGCGTGTGCAGTTACTGGCGCTTCAATCAAATTCATCGGTGTTGGAGAAAAGGTTGATGATTTAGATCAGTTTAATCCTAAAGGTTTTGTCGGCCGATTACTCGGCATGGGCGACTTGGAAGCTTTGTTAGAAAAAGCCAAGGAAGCAATTACTGAGGATGAAGCCAAGGACATTGAAAAGAAACTTTTGAAAGGCGAATTTAATCTTATTGACTTGTACAACCAGATGGAAGCTATGTCAAAGATGGGGCCATTAGGCAAGGTTTTGGAAATGATTCCTGGCCTTGGTTCAATCAGCCTGCCAAAAGAAGCGCTCCAAGTGCAGGAAGGCAAGTTGAAAAAGTGGAAGTTTGCAATGAATTCTATGACGAAGATTGAACTGGAAGAGCCGGACGTTATTGACGCGCAGAGAATTGAAAGAATCAGCAATGGTTCTGGTGTTTCAACAGGCGACATTAGAGACATGATTAAGCAGTACAAGCAATCTAAGAAGATGGTTAAGATGCTTAAGGGAGAGAATCCTGAGAAGATGATGAAGAAGCTGGTCAGGAAAGCTGGCCCGAATTTGAAGTTCTGAACGTAAAGCTCACCCAGAAATACGATAGTCGCCGTAACAGATGATTTAGTGGCAGTATCCCACACATCTTGCTGTGCAGAATTCTGTAAAGAGTCGTTTGCAATCCTGTGGTTGTCTGGGCGCATAAGTGCATGCTTGTACGCATGCTGATGGTTCTATGATGTCTCCGCATCCTGCTTTGCACTGTGGCCTGCTTTCTTGTGTGCACGCGTTTTGTGCGCTTGATTCGCAATTTTGCGCGCACAATTCTGTGCAAGATTCCGGTGGAGAGGTTGATTTAGGAGTTTCTATTGGTTGTTGGGTTGCAATTGGTTCTTGTGGTGCTTTGACTTGCGGTTCAAGTTCTGCAACAACTTTTGGCGATTGCTGTGGCTCTGCATTGCTTATCGGCTTTGTAGTTACTTCTTGTGTTGCTGGCGTACAGCTGATTAGAATCAATAATGCTATTACAACCCACTTCATAATGCAATGTCACGTGCACTGGTATTTATTCCTTTTGCATGTTTTTATAGTCGAGATTGTTATTAAGAGTGTTCGCTTTCAGAATAGACTGGAATGTTATCGTATTTAACTTGAAGGTGAGTCCATGCAGCGATTCTGTCTTCCAGCTCTTTCAGGTCGTCATCTTTCAGGGCTTGCTGGTCTTCTACATACATATCGCATGATGTGAGTGTGGGTTGGGATAGTTTGATGCCGGTAGGAATGCATGCCACTGAGTTTTCAGGTATGGTTTCCAGTCTGTTTATCATTCCCATGTATCCGCGCTCTGACTTGAGCCTGTTCGGGAGGTAATATGCGCATCCCATGCACAGTCCTCCTTCTGCTCTCCTGAGTTCGTTTTTTATGATGTATCTTTTGAGTTGTAATTTGTCGTTCTCTGTTGGAGGGTTGTCTGGGTGGTTGCTTAGAATTGTCTCAATTTTTCCTATTTTTTGTATGCTTTCTCTGAGTGGAACTTGCACTCTGGAAAATCTTACTGGGTCTTTTTGTATGAGTGTTTCATATTGGCTTACTGAGTATTCAAGTTTGAGAAGCAATCGATAGTATTGTTGTACTGACGGAATCATACGTCAGTTATGGGAATGAGCCTATTTCACTCTTGTGTATGTACAAAACGTTTAACAATATCTTCATTCATGACTTCTGGATGGAATATGCACCCGTATATCTCTTTTTCAGGGTGCTTTATCATGCACGGTTTGCCGTTCGAAACCGCTAAAGTCTTGAAGTTTCCGGTTCCGGTCTTTGTATGCAGGAAATAGGAATTAAAAATGCCTTCTGCGAGCTTATTTTCAGCTACCACTTCTACTTTTTGAGGTCCGATAGTTAGGCAGTCTTCAAATGGCACGCCAAATTCTTTGGCGATGATTTGCATGCCTGCGCAAATTCCCAAAACTGGTTTTTCACATTTTTTCAGCCAGTCAAACTTGCCGTTCAAGTAATCAAAGTCTTTGAGTGCTGTGCCTGCAATTATTATTTTGTCTGCCGCTTCAATATCGGCAGGTTTGACTTTTGAATAATGCACTGTTTCATGGTTTCCAACAAGCATGGCTATTGGCCTTACAAATTCAAGTTCGCTCAAGTGTTCTCTGCACGTACTAATTATCAAAATCATTTTTGCTCCAGCTTCGCGTCATCTATTGAAAAAACTCCGCTGTAATTGGCGAAATTGGTGGAATGTTTAGTTATCGTAATTTTTTTCTTGAAAATCGGAGCATCCAAAACTGTTGTCTCTATTTCTCCTCCTTCTCCAGCCGGGTTGATGTGGTGTGTAGTGCCAAGTTTTGCTAATTTTTCCACCATTTTTTCATCAATGACTGCCCCAAGGTAGCTTTTGTCAAGTGGTTCTGCAAATACGCCTGAAATAATTGCGCTGATGCCTTTCTGAACAACTTCATACAGCAGTTCAACCTGGTCCATGAGCCACAGTGGGTTGAAGCTCCAGAGTCCGAGTTCGTGGCAAATTTTTTGCACTCTGCTTGCTTGGTAGGTTGACCGGACTGCTCCAGTAACAATGCCGTCAATTTGGTAGCGTTTTACTGCTTCAACTATTGCTTTTTTCAAGTCTAAAAGTTCTTTTTCTTTTTCTCCTTTGGTTACAATGCGCACGAGTGGTATTCCGAGTGCTTGTGATTGCAGTAAAGTCACGTCAATGTTTGGCGTGTGGAACATGAAGCTCTCTTTGTTTTCAGAAACTATGCTGATTAAGCACGCAATTTCGTGATATTGCTTTGTTTTAATCAGTGCTAAAGTGGAATCTTTTCCGCCCGAATATAATACTCCCAGTCTCATACTATCGTCGGACAGGCAGCACATTAAAAACCTTTTTATAACAACCGAACATAAAGACTCATATGAAAGAGGCTCACTTATACACGGCGTTTGTTTTAATTGCAAGTGCAGCGTTTCTTTTTCTCTGGTGGCACGTGTCAAATTCTTCTATACAGATTGGCGGTGCTTTGCAGGGAATTCCTGGCACTGATCCAATTTCTCCTTTCATGGCAGTCATTATGGTGATTTGGTTTATGCTTGTTGGATTCGTCATTCACCTTAATCATAGGCGATAGCTTTTTATATCAAATCGTCTAAAATCAAGTTATGCGAAAAAGAGGTAGTGTAGAACTAGCAATTTTCTTAGTATTCATTGTCATTGCAATAGGTGGAGTTGCATTTCTTTTAATTCAACAAAACAATACTGTAGGAATGACTCCAGTCAGTGCAAATTGGGGTGCTGCGTATATTCCGATTGTTCCTGGTCCTGGTGATTTGGGTTATAACGTTTTGCAGTGTCAGGCGAAGTGCAGCGCAAGGTCCATCGAAGAGCCTAGAATTAAAAATTTTGGCGCACGACAAGGCGGCACTGGATATCAGCAATGTCTTGCTTGGTGCAGGAATCAGTGGCGTGTTGCTGCCGAGCAGGTGATTCCAGGTCAGTATGATATTGATCACATCAGGGTGATGCAGCAAGGCGGTCCAAAGATTGAGTATCCATATTATATTTCTGGGGATACGGGAATTCCGCGAGCAACAAGAGACAACTTGCCTCCAGTACTTCCGCGTTCACAAATAATTTAAATATGTTAAACAGGTGTAAAAATTACAATGTCAAAAAAAGGTAGTGTGGAATTGTTGATTTTCTTGGCAGTTGCAGTAACTGCGTTAGGAGGCGTTATTTTCTTCCTTCTTCCAAACACAACAACAGGGCAGTATATTGCTCCTCTTCAAGAGGATATTGCATCAGACCAATACATTCCTGCAGCAATTAATGCTCCAATTAAGTCTTCAGGGGATTCATTGACAGGTAATTTTGTTATTCCAGTTGCAAAGGAGTATGGCGGTGGCATTAGTGGTGTTTCTCCAGGTACGCGTGCTTTCCCTGCTGGCAGGGCATTTGAGCAGGGTCTTCCAGACCAGAGTTGTTACACTTGCAGCTGTATGACTCAGGGAATTACTTCTGTTACAAGAGATGCTGCTGAGACTGTTTGTACCAACAATTGCGGTGGAGATATTGTCTCTATTGTAATTGGAAACTGCGAGTAAAAATAGAAATACTATGAAAAAAGAAAAGCTCACTGGTGTTCTTGCTATTGTTCTTACTTTGTTAATTTTAGGAGTAAATATAGCATCAGCATATCCTGTTGCAAACCCAGAAAACGACGTGTTCACCAAGTTTTTCAAATGGGTTGCGAGTTTATTCAAGCCAGCAAGCATTACCGGAGCACAAATTTCTTCACAATATGAGCCTCCAATATTCTTCCCTCAACAGACTGAAACGCCAACAGAAACTCCGACAAATACTCCAACATCAACCCCAACCAATACTCCGACAGTAACTCCAACTGGATCGCCAACAAACACGCCCACCAATACCCCGACAAATACTCCAACATCAACCCCAACAAATACTCCGACTAATACTCCCACTAGCACACCCACCAATACTCCCACGAACACACCAACAAACACGCCAACCAGCACTCCAACTAATACTCCGACAATAACGCCAACATCTACCATAACTCCGACTCGTTCAACTATCGTAACCGGCGGGCATACGACAACAACGTATAGTTATCAGAAACCGAAAGAAACTCCAAAACCTACACCTACTCCAGCTGCTTCATGTTGCGATGAGTGCAGAGAAGCGTTTGGGGAATGGTTTTTAAGCGAAGACAAAGTATGGAGAGTAGAGCATACTTGGTACAACGTGTGCTGTCATGACACAATTCAGAACATTGTTGACCTATGCTGTGATGATGCTAAATACTCCTGGTTTAAAGAAAGTAAAAAGATTGCATGTAAACAATCGCCAAGCGTCACTTGTGAACGTGGAACAACAAATAGCCAGATTGTTCAAAATGGTGAGCAAGCGCGTTCTTGCAACCTTGAAGAAGCAACTGTGGCCAAGCATTGCGGGAATGGTAAAATCGATGCTGGCGAGGAATGTGATACAGATAAGGACTGCCGTAAAGGCAACACGGTCTGCATTGCAGATTGCACGTGTAGTAATTGCGGAAATGGAGTAATGGATGAAGGCGAGAAGTGTGATCCGGGCATATTAAGCAGCTGTCCGGAAGATAAAGATTGTCTTGACTGCAACATTTGTGTAACCCTCCGACCTAAGGTATTCCAAGTTCCACCTCAGCCTGCGCCAAAACCTGCTCCCGGCGCAATTGGTGCGTTCACAGGAAACACGAACACCAGAGGTGCGATAATAGCGGGATTTTTAATGTTAGAATTGCTGATAGCAATATGTTGGGTGCTCGTGTACAGGCGCTTGTCTTCAAAAAAGCCTTAACTCAAGAAATAATTTTACTCTTTACCTTTCTCTACAGAACCAGTCTTAGTAATTTCAATATGTCCTTTTTTCGCTTTCAAAACCACTTCGTCGCTATCTTTTATTTTTGATGCCATTGTGACGACTTCTGGCAAAAGAATTCTATTGCCTCTGAAGTCTACTGGGCCGTGGATTTCTTGTTCAGATGCGATCTCGCGTAATATGGTTTCTTTGCCGCCTTCTCTGAATGCTTTAGTCTGTTTAAACAAGAAGTCTGCAATTATTGAAGCAACGTCAATTTTCGTTACTTTAGTAATGCCTTGCAATCCTGGTGATAAGTTTACCTCAAGCACTAAAGGACCTTTGGGTGAAGGAAGAATATCTACTGCACAAATATCACACCCAGTCGCGCGTGCTGCTGCAATGGCTACTTTTGTGGTTTTCACGTCTAATTCGACTTTTTCTCCGTGTCCGCCGGAATGTATGTTTGCTCTTTTTTCTCCTTTTGCTGCAACGCGTCGCATTGCAGCTGCAATTTTATCGCCAACCACAATTACGCGGTAATCTTTGCCGTCTGTTTCAATGTATTCTTGGATAAGGAATGGTTGTTTCAACAGTGCCAGCGCGTCTATCATTGAGCTTGCGCTTTCAACTGAATCTGCTAACATGACTCCTTTGCCGTGTGTTCCTGCCGGAAGTTTCATTACAACAGGAAAGGTTGCTTTTTTGATGACTTTCTTGCCTGCGTCTGCAGTTGATGCCAAGTACGTGGTTGGTTGTGGAATATCGTTTTCCTGGAATTTTAAGTGTGTAAGAACTTTGTCGTGGCCGATGGTGTAGCTTGCTGCTTTCAATGGCATGTATGTGTTTTTTTGCAACAGTGTTGTTACCGCTCTCAATAATGTCGCATACCGGAAGCTTCCTTTGGCGTACACGCAGTCGTATGCTGGTAATGGTTTGCCCTGGTAGAGTACTTGTCCTTTTTTGCCTCCAAGAGAAACTTCTAACTCCTGGATGTCAATATGGTCAACTGTATCAAAGTGTTTTTTTAAAGCGTCAATTGTCCAGCGTGATGATATGCTTCCAAGTGAGATTACTGCTGCTTTCATGGTTTGCTCGTGTCGAAAATTCGCATGAAGTCATATAAATTGTTCGAATTTCCGAGCACACTCAAGAACGGGGGCAATTTAATCATTCATCCACCGTTCTTGATGGATCTATCAGGAATCCTTTCTTTAAAATGTTCTGTCCAATCAAAATTTTGTATTTCATGTGCTCTCTTTCTGCGATGTTAAACTCTGCGTGCATTAATTCTCCTGCTATCATAATGTCTGCAGTCAGAAGTGGCCTGTATCGTGTTCCGTGTACGCTTTTGACGCGCGCATGTCCTAGTGATGGTCCCAAATCAAGTTCTTCAGCCAGTTCTTTGTCTATGCTGCTCTTGGTTGCACCGGTGTCTATGCGTGCAATGATTTCTTTTTTTCCTTTTTTGCCGAACAGCACCACTCTTGCTGTCAGCCCAACGGTTATTTTGTGTGTCATATTACGGTTGTTTCAGATACCTTTGGCATCTGAAGCTTGAAAATACCGACTATTTTTATTGAATTTGGGATTTTCATTGTTTCATGAATGGGAAAAATAATACGTCCCTGATGCTTGGATTGTTTGTTAATAGCATTATCATTCTGTCTATGCCCATTCCGAGCCCGCCTGTTGGCGGCATTCCGTATTCTATTGCTTGTATGAAGTCTTCATCCATTGGGTGTGCTTCTTCTTCTCCGCCGCTTAATTGTTTTGCCTGGCCTTCAAGAAGTTCTCTTTGCCTGACCGGGTCGTTTAGTTCTGAGTATGCGTTTGCTATTTCCATTCCAACGATGAATGGCTCGAATCTTTCAATGAAGTGTTCTTTCATGTGGGGCTCTCTGCAGGACTTGCACAATGGTGTGCTTTCTACTGGGTGGTGTGTGATGAATGTTGGCTGCACCAGCTTTTCTTCTACTAATTCTTCAAATAATGCCTGCATTAATTGTCCCTTTGAGTAATGTTTCTGAACATCTAATTTGTGCTGTTGGCAGAGTTTGTGCATGTCTTCGTGTGTTATCTTGTCCGCGTCGATTCCTGCGAATTTTTGGAGCGCTTCTGCCATTGTGTATGACTGCCATGGTTTTTTCACGTCGATAATTTGCCCTTGATATTCAAATTTGGTAGAGCCGTGTATGGCTTTTGCGCACGCGACGTACAAGTCTTCAACTAGTTCTTTCATCGTGTTGAAGTCAGCATATGATTGGTATAGTTCGAACCCTGTATACTCGGGGTTGTGGGTTCTGTCTATGTCTTCATTGCGGAAGTTTTTGGCGAACTCGTATACTTTTTCAAATCCGCCTACAACTAATCTTTTCAAGTATAACTCAGGTGAGATTCGAAGGAAAACGTCCATCTTTAGTGAGTTCAAGTGTGATTTGAATGGTTTTGCTGCTGCGCCGCCGTAAATCGGCTGTAATATTGGAGTGTCAACTTCAAGGAATCCTTTCGAGTTTAGCGCGTTTCGTATTGTGTCAATTATTTTTTGTTTTTTTACAAATGTTTCCCTGACTTGCGGGCTTACTATAAGGTCAACGTATCTCTTGCGATAGCGTTGTTCAATGTCCGTCAGCCCGTGCCATTTCTCAGGTAATGGCCTGAGTGATTTGCAGAGAATTTCAAAATTGTTTGCCCAGACTGTAATTTCTCCAGTTTTGGTTTTGAAGATTGTTCCTTCAACGCCTAGCCAGTCTCCTGAGTCTGTTAGTTTCAAATGTTCATAAACTTTGGGCAAATCATCGAATTTGAAGTAAACTTGCACTTTGCCTTCTTGGTCGAGCAGGTGCATGAATGTTGCCTTGCCCATTCTTCGAAGTCCTACGATTCGTCCAGCAACCTTTACAGAATCCTGTGTTCTTTGTTCCGGCTGCAGTTCTTTGTATTTTTCAAGAAGTTCGTTTGACTTGTGAGTAGGATTGTAATTGTACGGATACGGATTTATGCCTAGCTTTAGCAGTTCTTCTCTTTTTCTCTTGCGCTCTGATATGAGTTCTTCTTCAGTTGGCATAGTGTATAAAAATCAGAAGTATCTTTTTAAAGGTTACTGTCAACCAGAAGTGGCTGGCCTGTATAATCTTACAAAGTACGGTAGCTTTTCAGTAACTGACTTTCTCTCAAGTGTTGACGCTTCTTGATCAAATTTATTAACAAGAAATCCTAAGTCGATGCTTTGTCCGCCAATTGTCAGTTGAAGTTCTTTGAGTTTTGTGTCCCAGGCTCCCATTGCTCTGAGTCTTTTGGAAATGGTTTCCGCTTCTGATTTCATTCGAATATCAGAGCCTGCAGCCATGTTTTCATAGTGGCTGGACATTTTTTCGTAATCGCCTGAAAAATTTTTGTTGCAGAATTCCATCAAGTGTCTTGTGGATGTTTGACCTGGCCTGTACAATTCAGTCAAGTAAACTGTTCTGAGTAGTTGAACGATATCATCAGGAGCTAGCGATTTAATTACTTCGCTTATGCTTTTTTGGGGCTGATTTCCATCCCCTGGAATAACTGACAAGTCAGTGACTGCTTTCATTATTCTAAGGCCTCTATAAACCCCTTATAAACCTTTCTGCTTAATAATACTTGTGAATAGTGCATTAAAGAGGATTATGGTCAAAAGATTTATAAACCTTCCTAAATAATAGCTACTATTAAGTTACAACGGGGGCTATATGCCAAATAATGACTTAGAAGGTAAAATAGGAGTCGTTGTAGGTTTGACCACATTCCAGAATATCAAAATCTTCCTCACTGATACGCCTGGATTGTCAAGACAGTTCAACGAGTCAAATATTGAACCTATCCTAACTCTTGATAAAGCAACACTTGACGCTTACAAAGTTATTATTGTGGAAAAAAACCACCTCAATAGTGATGTGCTTGCTGACAACTACAAAACACCAGTCATTCTCTACCAAAACGAAGACATGCCAGACCAAAAAGACATTATTGCCAATTACAATTTGTTCAGGGTTGCCAACAACGGAACTATTTTCGAGGATGCTCGTGCCGCGATTGCTGCGCATAGGACTATTCAGGAGTTTTTGGATAGGAATCTAAGCGGAAGAAAAATTCTTGAGAGTATGGTTCCTCCTAAGTTCAGAAACACGCTGCGCATAATTGAAGATGATAAAAAATCTCGCGAACGCCTGCAGCAACGCATTCAAGGCATGCCATTGAAAGACGCGTTATGGGAAGCGGTTATTGAGGACATGCAGAAGGTTGAACATGGTGAAAAACCAGAGCCACTCGCACATAATATTGTTGATTTCTTAGTGAGATATCCGCAATTTGAGCGAGAGGATTCTATCAGGAAGATGGGCGATGATGAAAGTGGCGAAGATACCATTCTATCAACTGATCCGCAAAAGCAAAGCGGATATATGAAAGATGCCAGCAAGAGGTTTACCATTCTCAGAGTTATTGAACCAAGAATTGTGCACGGAGAGATGTATACTGCTAAAGAGATCGCAAACCAGCGTTTTAATGACGCGCGCTGGTGCCACACAAAAGAGCGCAGAGAGGAGTTCAAAACTCCGTATGTTCTCGCACCTTTCCATTTTGAAGACTTGTCGCAGGAAGAAAAAGAAAGGCTCAAAAAAGAATTTCCAGAGTTTGATACCAATCGTTCAATACTTATCTTCGAGGAGATTCCAGGCCACAGGTTCTACAAAAGTCTGATTACACTAAAGCAGGGAATCAAGGATAGCGAGAAAAAAATTAAAGACTTACGGAATGAATTAGAAAAGGCTGACATGAGAACTGAGAGAGGCAAAGAATTAGAGGAATTGGCTAAAGATGAACTTGCCAGAAGAAGAAAGATTCACACGGTTGGCAGAGGCTTTATCGAGAAATCGTTGAAAGATTGTGCTTTCTGGACGAAGTGTGGGACGGAAATGCTTGCCAAGAACAAGCCAAGTCCAAATGAGCTTGTTGATTTCTACATTAAGCAAATAGATAAAACTCCTGCAGCGATAAGGGAAAGATCAACAATAGAAGTTAGCGCTGAAGAAGAGGCGTTTTTCAAGAATGCCACTGACTTGCTTTATTTGATGGCTCCGCACATTAAGAAAGAGCACATTGTGCGAAATCGCGATAGTTGGGTTGGAAATGCGGTTCTTAGGGACATTCCAATCAATTTCTCTATTGATCAATACCTGAAAAGGTTTATGAACGGGCAGAAACCAAATGATACGGAAATAGCAAGTGTCTTTGAGAATATTGATATGCAATATCGCTGGGGACACGTGCTTGAGGACTGGGCGCAGCTCATCGCAGCTTATGAGTCGAGTTTCCTTTTGCAATTCAATGAAAGGCACAAGACCTTTGAAAGTGAAAACATACTTGAGCTCAAAAATAATTTCCTTGTCGATTCCGGCGGAAACTCTCTTCTGAATGAGTTAAAAGATGAGCACATGGTAACATATTCTATATTGCTCTATCGCGCCGTCAGAAAAATGTACTTATTCACAAATTACTGGGATAATACGTGCCGTGCGCTTGCCGACAAGAAAATGGAAGCGAAGCTTAAACCAAGGCGAGAGAGATTTACCGAAAATATTGAGCATTATGCTATCTTTGGCAAATTAGTTTGCAAAAAGATAGCTATTGAACTAAACCATGTGTGGAACGGGCAGAATCCGAATAAAGTTGAGAGGGAACTTATCAATAATCTTGGCAATGAGCTCAAGAATGATTACTACACTGGAGACAAAATATTTGAAGGTGATATCGCAAAGAAATGTAACGACCTTCTCAGCAATCCGGATTTAACCAGCGAGGGAAAGAACATAATCAGAGCATATGGATTGGCGTCGTTCCTAGAAAAGATTTACGGCGGATTTAGAAAAAGGGAATATCTGAAAACTTTGTATCAAAAGGGTGACAAAGATGGCCAATCTTGAGAAGCTGGTGCATATTTGGTTTGATCTGGACTTCACGCTTTTCTCTCCAATAAAGTATTGCCGTCTTGAGGCGAGGATTTTCCAGGAAATGCACAGCTATGTGGCAACTCAGCTGGGAAAGCCTCTGGCCGAGGTTGAAGAGCGTTATCAAAACCTGTATGAAGATCTTGAATCACATAGTAAAGTATTTAGGCATCTTGGATTGCCGCCGGAAAAGGCCCGTGAGGTTTACGACTGCGTTAATACAACAAGCTGGCTTAAAAAAGACAAAAAGCTCGTGCGCCTTTTCAAATATTTGAAGAGCATAAACTTGCCGTACTCGATTTATTCAAACAGTTACAGTCAATCAATTGAAAGAATCGTAGATAAACTGGGTGTTAATCCAACTTCGTTCAAATTCAAGCTTGCGGGAGAATCTTTCCCTAAAGGTCTTGATACCATATTCAAAAAAGACGGATTTAGGCGCATGATAGAGTTATCGCGCCAGGCAGATTCTAAAATATCTCCAAATCAGATCATGTATGTTGGCGACAGGAATTTAATAGATATGAAGCCCGCTAAAGAAAGAGGCATTAGGACAGCTTTAGTTTGGTATGACGCGAAGCGCATAAAAGAATATAATGATGAGCGGCGTAAAAGAGGCAAGCAGTCATTGCCACCCTCATATGCTGACTACGATCTGCCCACAATTTACTCTATCAGGCCTGTTGTTGAGTCGTTGGTGCGTTAAGCACGAACATAGGTCCAATTATATTGAACACTTTCTGGGTTATTACAAGTGCGTGGTGCATTAAGATTATTTCTTGTGCGCTTTTCACTTTAGGTAGAAGCGCGTACCAGTTCGTAACGAGTTCTTTTCGCAGCTCTCCTATGTTAGAGATTTTTTTCGCGTCAAATTTGTAGAATGTTTCGTAATAGTCGCGTATCATTTGAACAATAGTTCCGTACATTTCAAGCACACTCTTGTTCACTTTTAAATCTGATTTTTCATTTGCAAGTGCGGTGAATAAATATTTGAATTCATCTGCCAGGTTTTCAAGTTCCTCAAGAATTCTGTACAGCGGGCCAACCTTTAGGTTATTAGGCGCACCGTTTTTATTAAGATATCTTCTGCAGAGAGTGGTAAAGCGGTTGTTGCTTTCCTCAAGAACAATGAGGTTTTTAAGCGCTGCAAGGTCTTTATTTAGAAGTGCCTTGTTGCATTCCTCTGCCATCGTGATTAAAAGAAGGAAAGTTCTGCGCAGCATGTTGTCAAAGCCCTCAATATGGCCGCTTACGTTTTTTATGAGACATCCTTTTGAATCTTGCTCAACTACTTCATAACCAACAGTCTCGTTGCGCAGCGCTGTCTGGACAACTTGGGCATCCTCTGGCTTTTCAAAATTGATTCTAACTTCATCCACGCCTTTCTTGTAAAGTGCGTATATCATTCTAGGTGCAAGGACTCCATATTGGTGGATATCAACTTCAGCGCGTTCCAGCTGGTTTTCCGGCGTGCAGGAAACTGATAATTTTGTGCCTTCGCCTTCTACGTTTAATTCATCGCCTTTTTTGATGTTATTTGCAAGGCACCATTTTCTGGGCAGTGAAATAAGTTGTGTTGATTCTGCAATTTGTATAACTCTACGTTTCATTATAAGCCCCCTTAAAGTTTGACTACTTTTCTAACGCCACATATTTAGTTAATAATGTATATTAAATGGGTAATTTATATATAAACCTTTCTGTGCATTATAAAATTGGGCAGTTTATATAAACTTTATATTCTATCAGGACAAAATATAAATGAAATCTTCTCATATAAGGTCTTAGGGAAGTAAATCTGGGGAGGTAGGGTGCATGAAACAAAAACTTTTGTTTGCAGAGCAGGCCCACTTCGTTGACCACCTTGGCGTGGAAGAAGAGGACCAGATCGAAATTATGGAGGATAAGGCTGACGACGAGGCTCCATGGGAATTTGCCTTTGAGAAGGGGGTAGAGGCCGCTGATGACGAAACGGTAAACTCCTGGAAGGATGAAGATGAATTCGAATAAAGTCTTCATTCGCGAAGTGGAGGAGATCAGGGAATTTGTTAAATTACATCAAAACAGTGAGGAGCGCTTTGACGGCGTTCTTCGCAA
>CAZNFZ010000015.1:0-2067 GCA_964572665.1 uncultured Methanosarcinales archaeon | reverse complement strand
ACTCACTGCAAAAGCAGATTTCATTGTAACGCGCGACAAAGACTTGCTGGTTCTTAAGGAATACAAAAATATTCAGATTAAAACACCTGAAGAATTTCTGTCGATTGCAAAAAGGCTCTTCTAAAATAGCTATATTCTTGTCGAGATTTGCTTATATATCGGCGTATTATGGGGTTCTTCATAGCATAGGGAGGGTGAGTGCTATGGTCATAACGGATATTGGCGGAATCAGTGATCACGGGGATATCGTCCAAGGAAAAGCAATCAATCCCTTGATTGTAAAACTGCACGAATGGTACACTGGCAAGATGAACGCTCTTGGCTCTGAAGACCCGTCAACCATTTACAAAGATATGATTTACGGAAAAACGGACTAAGTCCGTAAACTTTCCGAACTTCTCCGAATTCTTTCCAATTTTCTCGTAGATACTCCCTTTAATTAGCTCCACTTATGTATTTTCTGAGGTGAGCACATATGGAAATCAAACGCTTGGAATTGTTGGTAAGAACGATTGAGCCCGATGGAACAGAAACTCATCTGGCAATTCGTGCAGAATACGAGCCAAATCCTGCGCAAAACGATATATTAGAACATTGCCGGACGTATCATCCAGGAATATATCGTCTTGTACAAAAAATCGACGAGGTGCCTTATGAAAGACGCCGATTATAGGGTGCGGGATGAAGACGAGTTTGAAGAAGAGCGTGTTAAAATGCGTTACAGGCACGAGGATAAACCATTCAAGCGTTTGAAAGATTATGCTATGGCGGTTGCTTTCGGAGTTGGTATTGGAATGGGGGCGATGATGTTTTGGTATGAAAGGACTTCTTTTCTAAAAATCGCATCAGTGCAGGAAGCAAAGACTAACTATTATGATATTGGGATTCCAAATGGAATGGAATTGTCGCAGAAAGGATATGATGCGTTGTATCAGGGATTTCGTGATGCTGGCAAAAAACACGGTTGGTATGATGGCCGCGTTTGGATGAACTGGTGCGAGATACTGCGCAGCACGGGAGACAAAGTGTACGATGCTAACGTAAAACAACTTCTCACCGAAGTCAATAATTCCACCGGCCCGATAGCGAAGTTACTATGCAAATATCGGGGCCCAAAAAAAGCCCAAAACCCGTCACAAGCTGATGAGGAACAGCTTGAAGAGTTGTACCAGAAATATGAGCGTTTTCAGCCCACCATTGATGCTCTTATGGATGAGAACTATGACAAGGAAACTACCCGTGAAGAACGCAATAGGGCCCTTTATAAGCTATTTCATCAATAGAAAACGAAAGGTTTAAATATCACCACTACTTAGTGACTATTATGAAACACATAAAAGAAGGTATTGCGGCTTTAGTATTGGCATTCGGCATAGCAGGATGCACGAGTTCAGGCAAGCAGCCAGACCAGAAAGAGAATCTTAGAAACTACGAAAGAGTCAACCGTTTTGACTCCTTGTACAAACAGCCAAGCTATATGCCTCAGGCTCCTAGATACAACAAGAAGTAATTCTTATTTTCTAGTTTTTCTGTAATGACTTAGTGTCATCTCTTTTTCCAGCACTTTTTTCTCTTTAGTTACCAAATTAACTTCCGCTTTCCGCGTTTTCGTGCAATTATCCACTAATTTATGCACCTCGGTAACAAATCCTGCATCTTTTAGTCTTTTGATTGTTACAACTTGCCTGCTGCTTAATTGTTCGTGGCCAAACTTGCATTCTACAAATTTAAACTCTTTTTTCTGGGGGTGATAGCAGACTAAATCTGGCATTCCGTGGTGGACTGCACACAAATAGCACAAAAAGTCAAGCGCAGAATCACCATAAATTTCTCTGACAAGCTCTGCGAGAAACAAATATTTCTTTTTTACAGCCGGATATACATCTGCTGCAATGGCGTGCACAAATCCTCCTCTCCAGACGTGCCAGCCCTGCTTTTCAAGCCTCTTTCGCAGCTGCAGCTCAGCTAATCCGTGGCGAGTTTTGTACGGATATTTGCGCATTGGAATGTACTCAGTAATAACAGTAAGTTCAAACTCAAGAATTGTGCTCTGCCTCACAGTAAAAT
>CAZNFZ010000014.1:0-2709 GCA_964572665.1 uncultured Methanosarcinales archaeon | reverse complement strand
CAAAATAGCAGCAATATGTATCAGAGACAAGAAACTGCTCATAGTTCACAAGAAAAACGTGGGCTACATATCATTAGGCGGCAGGCTTGAGCCAGGAGAAACAGACATACAATGCCTTGAACGAGAAGTAAAAGAAGAAATCGGTTGTGTTGCAAAGAATCCAAAACCCTTCGCGACATTTGAAGGACCCACACATGATTTCAAGCAAACTCTCAAAATGGTCTGCTACTTCTGCGACATAGAAGGGGACATACAGCTGAACCCAAACGACAACGTTGACGGCTATCTCTGGATTGGAAGAGATTTCAAGAAAATAGAAAACGAACTAGCGCACATGCTAAAAGTAAACATTATTCCAGAGCTCATCAAGAGAGGACTCCTGTAGCATAACTATTTTAAACAGCACTCTTCAAACAAATACCATGGTCAATATGGTCAAAGTGCTGGCAGCTGTTACTATATTACTTGCTATTATCGGCATCGCCATGCTTGGCAAAAGAATTCTCAAAGTACTCATATTCAGAACCGCAAAAACGTCCAGCAATGAAAGCACCGTATTGGAATGGGTAACAGGAGTGCTTGTTGTGGGATTGTCGTTTGCATACTACATAAATCAAAAGCCAATCTCAGACCCGACAATGTGGGTGGGAATTGCAATTTACTTTGCCGGATGGATATTACAGTTTGTTGCACGCAGACAATTATATGATGACAAAACACTTGAATCAAGATTTAGATCAGGCTTTGAAGCTGCACAGATGGGACTGTACGCCAAATTAAGACATCCAAGCAAAGCAGCACTTCTGCTAATAATGATCGGATTATGCTTTTCACTTGGCAGCATCTGGGCACTAGCAGTGCTTGTTTTCCTTTTCCTGCCAAGCCTCTTGTACCGAATCAGCCAAGAAGACCAAGCATTAATTGACCAGTTCGGCGACAGATACCTATCATACAAGGAAGATACTAAAAGAATCATACCTGGAGTGTTCTAATGGCAAAAAAAGAAACAACAAAAGAATATTGGACTGGTGGAAAAATACTGAAGACAACGTGGAGAGCCATCAGCATAGGAATCAGCACACTTTTACTGTTATTCTTCGGCATGATTTTTATCAATGTATTCAGCTCATTTGTGCCAGAAAGCCTTGCGATTGGAAATGTCGCAGTTATTCCAATTGAAGGAATGATAAGCACTGAAAGCGACAGCTGGATGCCCGGAATAAAAAGCGCAGACATAGTAGAACAAATAGAAAAAGCAGACAAGAATGATGAAATAAAAGCAATCCTTCTAATGATTAACAGCCCAGGAGGCTCGCCAGTTGCAACCGATGAAATTGCACAGGCACTGAAAGACTCAAACAAGACAACAGTTGCAGTCATCAGGGAAACAGGCGCATCAGGAGCATACTGGATTGCAACAGCAGCAGACAAAATATTTGCAAACAGAATGAGCATGACAGGCAGCATCGGAGTAACTGCAAGCCGCCTTGAATATTGGGGCATCCTCAAAGATTACAATATCACATATCGCAAACTCACTGCAGGAAGGCTCAAAGACGCCGGCACTGTATTCAGAGAAATGACTCTGGAAGAACAGCAATTGTTCCAGACTTTACTTGACGATCTTGACGATGAATTTATCAAAGCAGTTGCTGAGAACAGGCATTTACCTGAAGAAAAAGTACGTGAATTGGCAACAGGGTTTGTATATCTAGGCAGCGAGGCGAAAAAACTCGGATTAGTTGATGAACTAGGCGGCAAGAAAGAAGCGCTAACATACCTTGAAAAGGAATTAAACATCACTGCAGAGCCAGTTGAATACGGAAAGAAAACAGGATTCTTTGAAACATTATCTGGACTAACTGCGCAGAACTTTTATCATATGGGAAAAGGAATTGGAAGCAGCTTCAGCACAGATACAAAAATTTCATTAACGTAAATCTGCCTTTGCGCCAACCTTGATATTTTTCTTTTCAGCAACGCCTGCATTCAGCTCAACAACATAAATTGCAGGATTTTCTGAAGGATAAGTTTCACACGGGTCTGCCGTGCACGGAGGAACATTGGTTTTAATTTCAACAACAGTCATATTCCCGTCAAGGAACAGCATGTCCAAAGGAATTAACGTATTTTTCATCCAGAAAGTTTTAGTGCCATTTTCCTCAAATATGAACAGCATCCCGTGATTTTCAGGCATAGATTCCCGATTCATAAGACCCGTATGCTGCTCTTCAGGAGTTTTGGCAAGCTCAACTTCAAAAGAAACGCCGTTATCAAAATAAATCTCTGGAACCGTTGAACATGAAATAAGCAAAAACAGCAGCAAGAGTTTTTTCATTTCTGCTTAAGCCCCATACTGCTCTTCCAGATTGGAACTTCATACGACATCGCTTCTTTTTCCAACTTCAAGATTCCTGCGTCAATCAATTCATCAATGTTCACCATATCTTTTGCAGAGTCAGGAATTCTCGGACAGGCAGTGTTGACCCAGTAATCTATAAAGTTAAAATTTTCAAATTCAGACATGTTCAACTCATCACAGGCAAAAATATAGTATTCCTTATCACCTTTCTTCTGCAACTCCAGCCCGCGCATCAAATTTTTCTGTCCGATTTTTGTAGTAACAATAATGCCAACGCATTTTGCGTGCAAAAATTTGTTTAACTGGCCCTGCCTGAGCTTTTGGAAAGCATCAATTCTTTTCTGGTC
>CAZNFZ010000013.1:0-2915 GCA_964572665.1 uncultured Methanosarcinales archaeon | reverse complement strand
TGAATCAAATCTTTTCAGCCTATCGACCGCGCTGTACTGGTCAGTTATCGCCAAGTTCACATAAAATTGGAACGTGCGCTCTATATAATCTGGATTGGTGGTCAGCTTATTTTCCACAGCATCAACAATTGCTGCGGTCTTTCCTTCTTCTGTTTGAAGTTTTCCTATTAGTTCTTCAAGTTCTCCCATGTAGTTTTAGAAAATAATTGACTATATAAGATTTATTCTACTTCAGAAGCGATTTCAATAATTCCTGTATCACTTGTGCTGATGCTGTTCCTTTGGTCTGCTTCATAACTTGTCCGACTAAGAACATTATTGATTTCTGTTCTCCTTTTTTGTAATCTTCAACTGCTTTTGGATTCTTTGAGATGGCATCTTTGCAGATGCTTTCAAGTGCGCCTTCATCTGAGACCATTGTTAGTCCTTGTTCTTTGACGTATGCTGCTGGCGAGAATTTCTTTTCTGCAAGCTGCTCAATAAGTCGCTGTGCTACTCTGTTGTTTATTTTTTTGTCTGCAAATAATTGCAATAATTCTGTCAGTCCTTCAACTTCAAACGCCGTTTCTCGTAATTCTTTTTTCTTGTCGTTCAGTAATCGAAGAACTTCTCTTCTCACCCAGCGTGATGCCAGTACTGGATCAACTTTCTTGGAAATTTTCTCAAATAATATTGCGACGTCAAGGTCTGCTGCAATAATTTTAGCGTCATCTTCGTCTAATTTCCATTCTTTTACCCATCTTAATGCTCTTTGTTCTGCTAATTCCGGAATGGTTGCTTGGACTTTACGTATCCAGTCTTGCGCTATTTCGAAAAGCGGCAAATCTGGCTCGACTATGTATCCATAATCTTCTTCCTGTTCTTTGCTTCGCATGTGATAGGTAATTCCTTTGTCTGCGTCCCAGCCGCGCGTTTCTCTCTTGACTTCCTGTTGTTTTTGTCTTTGTACTTCATAGTTGAGTGCTCGTTCAATTTCTTTGAAGCCGGTAATGTTTTTGATTTCTACACGCGTGTAACCTTTTTCTTTGATTGAAACGTTCGCGTCTGCTTTAATCACGCAAGTGTTCTGGTCAAAAATGCCTAGGTAGCCGAGAACGTTAAGCATTTTTTTCATGAATTCGCGTGCTTCTGCTGGAGAAGTCATGTCTGGCAGTGTAACAATTTCACAGAGTGGAATGCCGCTTCTGTTGTAATCAATAAGCGAACTGCCTGCTTCGTGAATAAGCGCTCCAGGGTCTTCTTCTATATGGACGCGTTGTATTCTGACTAATTTCTTGTTGTCAAGAATAATTTGTCCGTTGCTGCCAAGCGGAACTTCATATTGTGTTATTTGGAAATTCTTGACTAAATCTGGATAAAAGTATGTTTTTCTTGAGAAAACTACTGTTGGTGCTATTGAACAGCCGAGTGCGAGTGCTAATTTTGTGCCAAACTCAAGTGCTTTTGAATTCAATACTGGTTTGCTGCCAGGGTGTCCTAAGCAAGTGGGGCAAATTGACGTGTTTGGTTCTATTGAATCGGTGGGGCAGCTGCAAAATAGTTTTGTCTTGGTATTGAGCTGCACGTGGACTTCTAATCCGATAATAACTTCACTGTCCATGTGCTTTTGCCACCTGTATGATTTTTTGTTCTGCGAAATGTGGTCCTGTTATCATCATGCCGATTGGCAGTCCATTGCTTTCTCCGCAGGGAATGGTTATGTGCGGGAGTCCTGCAAGGTTTGGCGCGACTGTGAGAATGTCCATCGCGTAATTTTGTAATGGAGTTAATTTTTTTATTTCTTCAAATGTTGGCGCAACAATTGGCATGGTTGGTGTTATCAGCACATCTACTTGTTTGAATGCTGCTGCGTATTCTTGTATTATTTTTGTTCTGACTTGCGCCGCTTTGTTGTAGAACGCATCTCTGTATCCCGCCATTCTTGCAAACGTTCCAAGTAATAATCTTCTTTTGGCTTCTTCGCCAAAATTATTAGTTCGAACGCGTGAAAAATATTCGTTGTATGTTCCAGTTAATTGTTCTGATGCGCCATATCGTAATCCGCAATATTTTGCAAGGTTGGTGCTTGCTTCAGTCATAGCAAGAGTATAATATGCTGCCAATCCATATTTCATTGAGATAGGCAAACTTATTTCAATGCGCCGCGCACCTTTCTGTTCTAATTTGTAGATAGCTTCCATAACCGCCTTGCGTACATTGTTATCAACGCCTTCTGCAAATGCTTCTTTGACAATGCCGATTTTGAGTCCGTTAGCTGCGCCTGGCATGTCGAGATTTGGCGCAGGAAGATCTGCTGATGTGCTGTCGTGCATATCTCTGCCTGAAATTATCTCGAGTAAAAGCGCTGCATCATCAACAGTTAACGCAATTGTGCCAATTTTGTCCAGTGAGTTTGCGTAATCTATGAGCCCGTATCTGGAAACTCTGCCATACGTCGGGCAGATTCCCACAACACCGCAAAATGACGCTGGGTCTACAATTGAGCCGCCAGTGCTTTCTGACAATGCGAGATGAGGGAATGTTGCTTTTTTGGTCAGGCCTGCTGCTCCGCCTGAACTGCCGCCTGTTGCTCTTTTTTTGTCAATGGGATTCAGTGGTTTTTCGTATCCTTTGCCGACATTAACTGCAAATCCGCCAAAGCCAAATTCGTCCTGAACTGTTTTGCCGAGGATGATTGCGCCTTCGTCAAGGCATTTTTGGATAACTGTTGCATTGAAGACTGGCTTGTATGTTTTTAGGATTGCGCTGCTTGCAGTGCTTTCTACTCCTTTGACGCAAATGTTGTCTTTGACAGAAATCAATACGCCAAATAATCTTCCGTGTGCAGTCCCGTTCTTGACTTGTTCTTGTAATTCTTTTGCTCTTTCAACTGCAGCTGCCCATGCCGTGACATAGCGGTATTCTTTGTTTATTTG
>CAZNFZ010000012.1:0-7621 GCA_964572665.1 uncultured Methanosarcinales archaeon | reverse complement strand
AATCTTTTCTCCCACGCACACCAGTATAACTCATTTCAACATCACTCGAACAAAGCCTTCCATTTAAGACGGTATTTACGCCTGATTCTTGCTAACTTTAACGCTCCAGAAACTTGGCAAAGAAGCTTGGGCAAGACCTTCGAATTCTGCATCAAAGATATAACAATAAGGTTTTCTTTCTTCCGCAGGAATTTTTGATATAGCCGCGTTTGCAGTTTGATAAAGATCTTTCATCACTGAGCGCTCCATCTTTTCCTGAAGTAAAGAACCCTCTTTCAAAACAACAGTATCACACAGATTAAGCACGTTCTTGTCAATCATGCCAGTATTTTGTGTGATAAAAATCAAAGTAAGGTCTTTGTGACGCGCAACAGCGAGCAATGGGCCCAGACCGCGATTGCTCTTGCTCATGCTTTCACGGCTGCTGAAAGAAATTGCGCCTTCATCAACCAAAACAACGCCCCTGTTAGCAACTTGGTGAATATCATCAATTGAAGTTATCCACGCTGGCAAGACCGCCTGCTTGACGCCAAGCGCGAAACACGGCCTGTCTGTCTTTGCGCGAATATTCTCCATAATCCTAAAACCAAGCACTGATTTGCCACTGCCACGCCTGCCGGCAACAGCCAAAATCAAACTTTCATTCAATAAACGCTTCTCAAAAGTTTCAATTGAGCCCTTAACTGCAGTTGATTCCTTCAACGCGTCATAATTGGCAGGCATTTTTGGCTGCTCTGCACGCACTTTGGCATCATGATGTGCTTTTGAAGCGACAGAAGCAGTTGCAGTAAACGCGGCTTTGATGCCTTTGCACAAGCCGACAATCAAAAACCAGATGGATTTGAATATGCTGACTACAATCCACGCGATTCCTTTACCGATGCCGGTAAATATCTTTGCGATGACTGACTTTTTACGCCCCATAAATAAAGAAGAGAATGCGAGTGGTTAAAAAGGTTACGCAGAAGACTTGACTGCGCCTTTTGGAAGCTTTCCAAGAACAGTTTTCAGCCTGTTCAGCAACAATCCGAAATCATCAATATTCGTACGCCCCATCATACCAATAAGAATCTGCGCCATGGACCTTCCCAATCTGCTGTCGCCTTTTGGATTATCAGCCATACCGTTTAATTTAGTGTTATTCGCAAAATTTGTTAAATCGCCCATCAGAGGCAACTTGAACAAGGCATCAAACACGTCGGCAGCATCATTCACGTCCTGATTACTCGTCGGCTGCATATCAACAATTTTTTTACGCTCTGCAGCCAGATTGTTCAGTAGTTTCACGGCCTCTGCAGCGTTATCCTGCAGAGTCTTAACCTCTGCTTTTGCAATTGGAATGAACTGAGAGCTTCCAGAACCCTGCAACCTGCTGCCTCTTTGAACGTCATGCAACGTAGAAAAGAATATTCCTGTTAACAACGCGTCAAGAGTTTGTATTGTCTTTTGAACGTCAACGCGCACAACACCCTCTTTTTCTTCTTCCTCAACTTTAGTCTGCTGAAGCTTCTGAACTTGCTCAAACAATTCAGTATAACGCCCAACTAATAGCACAACATCCTTGTCAAGCTGCTCGAAAATCTTTTGCGCCTTTTCCACAGCATCGGCTGTGCCTGGCAAAGCAACAAGAACTGTTTTTACAGGATCACCATGATGTGCGAGAATCTGCTCTACGTCAATCAACTGCTGTTCAAGCTTTTGGTAAGCAGCATTGTACATCTGAATGTCCGCAACAGAAAGATTACCTTTGCCCACATTCAGCCGGCGAATGTTTTTGTCTAGAATATCAAGCTGCACGCTGACTTCCTGCAGCTTTGTCTTTAACTCCCATGCAATTCTCTGCAGCTGACCTGAATCAGAAGCCAAAACTGAAAATAAAGGATCAGTTGATGATTTGAACTGCTGGTTTTCCAAATCAATAGTACTTAGAGCATGAGATGCATCGTGATGCAACTGGTCTGTTTTAACAGCAATGTCGGGAAAAGACTTTGTCTGCTCAGCCATAACAGCAGTGCTTTTCGAAAAATTTTCTAAATCAGAATGAACACGCATTCCCAGAGCTGAAACGTCACGCATGCTTGTTGGAAGTGTTTCAATTTTTGCCGCTATTTCCTCAAAATTAGAAATCTGCTTAAGCAAGCCATCGCGCGTTGATTGCAGAACCGCAAGATCTACCGTAACAGTCTTTTTTATTTTTTCAACCACTGCTGGGGGCAATGGCGTTGCTTCAGGAACAGGAGGAACAACTTTTGCTGGCACTGGCGCGGCAGCGGTTGCTGGTTTTGTTGCTGGCTTCAATTGTTGTGGCGGAACTTGCGGGCTTAATGTACTAATGGCCCCTTCAATAACATCAGCAGAGGTATTTCGCTTTCTCAACTCGTTCCTAACTTCATCAGCAGATGCGCCATTGGAAAACATCAACGCGCCAACCTGCAAAGCTGCAGCAAACATCATACTTGTGGCGCTCGCAGTCTTAAGCTGGTTTGAAAGTGTACTGGTTACAGCAGCCAACGCCTTTTGAACATTCTCAAGAAGAGAAACTTGCTTTTTTTCAGCCTCGACAGCCTGTTTCTTGATTTTAACAACCTCACCCTCGCTAGCTTCCAGTTTTTTCTTAACTTCTCTGATATCACCGGATGCCTGCTGGACTGACTCGCCGCCTGTTGCACTTGTACGAGCTCCCCTGCCAGCAGTCTTTACTTGATTGGTAAGATTAACAATCATCAGCATGAATATGAAGAGCCACAACATTGCACTCGGCCAGCCCGCATTAGACCGCGTCCCGTAAGCCGCAAAACTAAAGGTAAGGCCGCCCAAAAAGAGCGCAGTCGCCATTTTGACCATACCGTTCTTTGTGCGTGCACCGGCAGCACTGTAACCCATCGCGCCTACAATAAGTGCAATAACGACAGGAAAAGTACCGCCTGTAAAGACAGCCTTCAGCGACCAGTTATAGTAAGTCATGCCGCCCAAGGTCATCATAAGACCCAGAATGGCAGACATCAATCCTTCAAGAGAGAAAAGGGCCTTTTTGTCTTCTGTGCTAATAGCCCCCATGAATAAACCGCCAAGACCTTTTTTTGATTTAGCGGCGTATTTGATACGCACAAATATCCACTTTATGAGTATTGTGAGCAGTGCCCATATAAGAACGAAATCTGCAGCAGCCGTATATTTTATGTAAACAGTTCTTGGGTCAAAAGCTACAGGCATTATACATCCCTTTTTGGTATTTGACTGCTTTTCCGCCTATATAAATATTGCCCTAATAGTATAGAAGCAGCTTTTTCAGCCCCCTTCTAGATTAACTACTCCTTGGTGGTGAAAAAGCGAAAGATTTATATAGAAATACCTCTTTAGAAGCCCTAAAGGGGGACACTAAAATGGGATTACTACAAGACTTCAAAGATTTGAAATGGCCAGGAAAAACGGCAGTCACATTAGCGGCATTAGCTGGACTTGCAGGCATAGGCTACGGCGCTAACATCCTACAGGGAAAAAAACTCGAAGACACAGTATCTGTTGAAGAGACTTACAAGCCGGGAAAAACAGAAGACGGCAAGTTCACTTACACTTTTAAAACCAATGAAAATCAGAAAGAAGGCTACACGGTTTCTTTCAAAACCGAAACGGCATTCAAGCGCTTTAATGATTTCGTTGCAAACTACACCGCAGACCACGAACAGCAGCTGGAAGGCAGAGACTACCTCACCCCAGCAGAAGCCTGGCAATTGGTCAAACTTGTCGACGATAAAATGTATGCCGACAGTATCAGAGAAATAACCGACTCAGAAATGGACAGTGCAATTAACACATACCATCAGAAACCTAAAACATTTGCAATCAAGATCGATGCAGCTGCTCCAAAAACACCTGGAAAGGTGTTTGATTTGGAAGCCGAAGCGAACAGAGAATACGAAAAACTGGAAACAGACCAGGACCGTTATTTGGCAATGTGCAGAGCAAAAATCGGCACACGCCAGGAACGCGTACACAAGCTCTGGAATGCTGCAGAAGCACACTACCAGAAAGACCTGAGAAGCGATGTGTCATACCAGCGTACAAAGGCTGAGTTTAGGCACTACCGCAGATAGAAACTACTTAAGAGTAGTGAAAAAGACGAAAGATTTATAAATCGGAAACACGAAAACAAGACCAACAAGTGGGGTAAGACAACATGTCATACAATAACGAAGTCCGAAAAATCACACAGAAAATCGAAGATTTGGCAGGCAAAACAGTAGCTGACAGAGCACGCAGACGAGCAAAACTTTTCGGCCACTACAAAGCAACCGATACAGGCCTTGCAGATATGCGCTTTGAAAGAAACGCACTCCAGTTCAGAGAATCATACGTAAAAAATGTCTATAATGTTTTTAATGCAACACAAAAAAAGCTTACTGGCGGAGCAACCCCGCAGCAAGCTCAAAATTATGCAACCTCAGAACTTGGCGACCTTGCACGAAAGTACACAAAAACAGTTTACAGTTCGGGCGTAAAAATTGCAACAGAAGCAATCGGCAAGATTGAAGTTCTTTTCAAACAGAATGGCCGCAAGCAGAACATAATCAACGGATTGCGCGCAGAAAACAGAGTGTACGAAACTCAGATTCGCGGTCTGAAACGGGAAATAAAACAGAAAGACGGCGAAATCAGCGACCTTGAAGACAAAGTAAACGGTTTGCAAGAAGACGTAACTAAGCGCGAACAAATCAAGAGCACATTACACACCATATTCAGCAACTACACACCATGACAAGCTTCAACGCATACAGACTAATCGTGGAACGGGCAATCGACGACAGCACTGACTTAGGGAGCAGAGTGTCAGCAGAAGTTGACGCGGCAATAATGGCTGCAACTCCACGCGAAGCCGGAAGACACGCGAAAAAAGCAGTAAGAATTCTTCAGAGAAACGGCAGATATGCCACAAGAGCGGATACTGCTTTGGATGGAATGGTTGTCAAACACCAAGAAGTTGTTGATGAAAATTATGATTTGTTCAATAAAAATAACGATTTACAAAATGAAAATGGCGGACTTTTGAAAAGAATTTTCAACTGGAAGATGACCGCGGGCGCTTTGGGACTCGCGGCAACTGTTTTTGGCATCGCATACATTGCAAAGCCAACAACTGTTTACAGCGCGCCAACACCAGCGCCAGTTGTCCGCTCAATTGAAGAAACTGTAAAACCAACAGTCATGCCGACCGCAGTTGAAAACACAGACTTATACACAATCGAAACACTTTCAGGCGGCAGCCAACGCTTGAAAATCAGCAAAGAAGCATTAGCCAGAGAAAAAGATTCATATTTCATGATACCAGACGGCGCAAAAGATATGCTCGTCACGTACATTAACAAAGCAGAAGTGTATGCAGCCAAAAAAGGAAAGATTGGAACACGTGTCCACTTTTACCCTGCAGAACTTGAAGCAGAAATGATAGAATTATATTCTCAAGATGGTAAATCAATTTATGGTGCTAAAGATAAACTTGTTAAACAGGACATTGAACGCGCAACAAAGAAGTTTGAGGGGAAATAAGATGACACTTGTAGATGTTATTAAGAAAAATAAAATTACTGCGACAGGAATCGGACTTGCCATAGGAACAACTATAGGACTATTAATTTGGGGCAACAGTAAAACTCCAGAACTTGAACAACGAGTTACTGAAAAACAAGACTTTTACGTTAAATTCGGCTCACCAGAAAATAAATATTCAGATGCAGAACAAACGTATGGCCAGGGCCTTGCAGTGATTACAGCACTCGAAAATGAAAACGGCAAAAAGATGACCGATGGAGACAAATTATACTTCATGTCAACTTTCCTTGACAAAAACGGCCAGGACGGCGTTTCACCAAATGAATTGTCAAACTACAGAACCGGCAACAAGATTGACGGCACTGCAAGAACATGGGCCAAAGACTTGAAGCCAATTGAAACAAATAAAGACGGATTTGAATACACATTCAAAGTTGACTACGACCCAACACAGCTGTCGCGCCTTAACAAAATAATTGAAAAGCATGCAGCTGTAAGACGCGTGCCAAATGACGACATGTGGAGATACCACACGATGAAATGGGCAGCTGACAACTTCAGCAAAAACAATTATTTGAACACTGACGCAGTGAATAAGTATGAAGCACACGTCAGCAAAGTAGAGGGGGCATTAAAATGAATCTCTGGAAAAAAATCACAATTGGAACAGTAGCAGCAGCAGGCATTGTAGGCACATCATACATGAGCGGCTGCGGAAGCAAAGAAGCACCAAAGCAAATACCAATTGCAGTCAAAGAGCCAGAGAAGAAAGTTGAAGATATTAACGTTCCAGAGCAAGTTACTCCTATAATTGAACCAAAAGAACAACCGAAACCAGAAGTTCCAAAATGGGAACCAAAGCCAATAGCATACGAATCATCTGTTAAATATGAAAATCCAGTGACCTATGCAATCGCTATGGAACAATCGCGTGTTGAAACAACATACAGAAAGCTTATAGGAAAACCTGTAAAAGAAACTGAACTTGCACGCATCTACGGCTTCAGCACAAAATCAGGCGAAGATGACGTTGTACAACGCACAGAACTCGGCACCAGCAATCTCGAAGAAAAAGTCGAAGTGCTCAGAAAGGAACACAACAAGCCCTATGAAGAATTGAACATGGGCAGTTTGAGCATCTCTGACAAAACTGAAGAGAAAGCACGCATTTCAATCATGCCTGAAAATGAAGCACAGGAAAAACGCCTGAATGCCTTGAAAGAAACATACAAATCACCAAAACAAGCAGCATACGTTTCAGCAATGATCCAGCTTAACAGCGCTGACCAAAAAATCAGCGAAGAGCGGCTAACTTATGTGGAAAAAAAGGCTGCTGAAAAATACGGAGGCAAAAAATGAGCCTTTTACAAAAAATCGCACTCGCAGCAACTATCGCAACAGCAGCAGGCTGTTCAAGCTACCCAGACTATGACGTCAAAAGACGCGCACAGCCTTTGGTAGCAGACAACTATGTTACGAAGCCGGTTGAAGCACCTAAAGAAAAACCAAAAGAAACCCCTAAAGAAGTTCCAAAGGAAGTTATCGAGCCAAAATATGAACGCATTGAACTCACAGTTGATTATCAAGCAGAAGACAAGCAAACCGCATCATTGGTTAGAGGATACGCAGCAGTTACAGGCCAGAGCGATATCAAGGCGGCTTTTGCAGCTGACAAAGACAAAAACGGCTCAGTGAGCTATGAAGAAATCAGCGACGCAATTGTTAATTATACAAAAGAACACGGCGGAGAAGTCAAACTTCTGCCTGTAAAGGACGGAAATGTTTTCAAATATTCAGCATTTTGGCGAGCTTTACCAGAAAGTAAAAACGCTCTTTTGGAAAGCTACGCAAAAGAAAATGCGTACGGAAGAATGGCACTTATTGAAGACTGGGAGAAAAAAGCCATAGACTCAGAAAAAAAGTAATCATTATTTTTTAACTTCTTGAAATCCGGCAACAATCAGAACGCCGATTGC
The DNA here is from genome assembly GCA_964572665.1 of uncultured Methanosarcinales archaeon. Lineage (GTDB taxonomy): Archaea > Nanobdellota > Nanobdellia > Woesearchaeales > ARS49 > CABMGU01. The sequence continues at coordinate 98 of CAZNFZ010000012.1, read as the reverse complement.
CAAAACTGCAGCAACAATGCTTAACAGCATTCCGCTGCTAACAGGAATAATGCCTCCTGTAGCTTCTCCAGTCACATTGCCTTTTCCTAAAAGGCTCA
>CAZNFZ010000011.1:0-2474 GCA_964572665.1 uncultured Methanosarcinales archaeon | reverse complement strand
ATGCTGCAGGTAAAGCAGTGCGGTGAAGCTAAGGCAATTGGTGTGCAGAGTGGAACTTGTTCTGGTAAGGTTGTTATGAGTCCGAATTGGGTTAAGAATGTTGCTTTTATGCCTGAAGGTGTATACGCTGCTGCATTGAACGTTAAGACGTCTAATTCTGGCAAGTGCAGTTACGTTCCTCAAGGTCTTGTTCCTATGCCTGGCAAGGAAATGCCTAAAATGGTTAATGAAGAACAAGGCCCGTTCTTTAATTGCAATAATATTCCTCAAATGGCGTTGTTCTCAAGAACGTACACAAGTTTTTACAAAGTGCGTACAACACAGTTCCGAGTATATTCGTATAATGGCTGGGAAATTCATTGCGCTAGTGTTGGCAACAATATTTGGGAGACTGCGAAGAAGACTGAATATGATGTGCCGATTTCTGTGCAGCCTGCGAGTGCATCAGGCATTGGCAGAATTCAGACAATCAAGCAACTGCCTGAAGGCAAGCTTGCCGGCACTATCTCCCGTCTTGACAAAAAGATTCCATCGAGAGTGAATTATGTTGTCAGAGATGTGCAGCTCAGGCTTGGTGAGAAGGTCTCATTCACCCAGAGTGCGACTGGTCTTGTTGTTTCCATTGAGCCTGCGAAGTAGTTTTGAGAAGGCTTGACTTGTATTTTTCAGGATGGTAAGCTTGTGCGCGAATGATTCTTGGTGTGAGTCCGCGTTGTGCAAGTGTTTCTTTTAGTTTTGTTTCGTCTATTTTTTGGTCGTATCCAAGGCAGATAATATTTGGTTTTTCTTGTTCGACAATCTTCAATTTGTCTCCTTCATTGCCGAGAATTGCTTTGTCAACAAGTGGTTGTGAGGCAACATTTGCAAGCCGTTCTTGTTCTCCAAAACGCAATGTTTTTCCTTCTTTCGCCGCACTTGAGTCGCGCGCCACAACAACAATGAGAAAATCTCCAAATTCTTTTGCCTGCCTGAAGTAGTCAAGATGTCCTGGGTGTAGTATGTCGAAAGTGCCCGTGCACAGTATTTTGTCCATACAGCCGTACTTTATGTACGTTACACATATATCTTTCTCTTGCCTAAGTACTCTTATGGTGAAAGAACAGTGATGGATGAGCGCTGGGAACGCGTGCGCAACCCCCCAGCGCAACACGGGCCTCGTGCTGAGCGCAAAGCTAAACGCCCTGGCCCCTCCCGTTTTTTCACAAGGAGATTAAAGTGGTAAAATTCAAACAAGACACAATTGACGGAAAAGTGGAAGATGATGGTGAGAAAGTAACCATCTCTAAGGCTGAGTACGAAAACCTGGTAAAGCAGGCTTCCTATGACGGCCTTACTAGCCTTCTCAACAAGGCGCGATTTGAAGATCAACTAAAGCACGACCTTAGCGTTGCCCGCAGGCACATAAAGAAAGGCGGCGATCCTGATAACCTGGTCCTGATGTATATTGATGTTAATGGCTTAAAGCACGTTAATGATACTTATGGTCACGAAAAAGGCGACAATTTGCTGGTAAGAACAGCTGACGCGCTTTATCATTTCCTTCATCGCGAGTCTGATACTGTTGCTCGCATTGGTGGAGATGAGTTTGCAGCAATCCTGCCCCAAACTGATATGGAGAGCGCGCGATATGTTGCTGCCAAACTGCAAGAAGGAGCCAAGCAAATGGGCATCTTGATTTCAGTTGGAATGGCAAGCTACCAGTTAAGCGTAAGCGATCCTGCAAGTAATGGTGAGTATGAACGGTCATTAAATGAAGTCATTCATGAATTAAAGAATAAGGCTGACAAGGCAATGTATGCTAACAAGAGCGACACAAAGCAAAGAACGAATACTGCGCAGTTCTATGATAGATTGCACAATAATGGTTCTGAGAGACCCAGACTGCCAGCAACAGTTTACGTTGCTTGATTATCTTAAAAAGTAATTATGCAGAAAGAATGATAGTTATTCTTTCTTTGGACAAAAATGGATTCAAGTGAAAAGAGACTTCTGGATGTAGTAACGCTGAGCACAATAGTTATCGCGCTAAGCTCATTTGGGCTTCTATCTCTTGAGATTATTAACACATTCGAGTTCTTCCTGATTCCGCTGTGGGTTAGGCACATTTTTATATCTTTGATTTCCGCATTGACGCTATATTATGCTCTTGTTAGCGTATACAAATATCAGATGAGAAAATAATAATTTAAATAAAAAAGAATTACTTGGCTTTCTTCTGGAATTCAGTATAGCCGCAGCCGCCGCAGTATAATCTGTCTTTGTGCTGTGCCATGAAGAATCCTGTTCCGCATTTTGGGCAGCTCTTGTTTTTGCGTTCCAGTTTGCCGCCTTTGTTTTCGTATAATTTCCACGCGCCTTTCTTTGGTGGTCCTTTTTTTACTGGTGCTTTTTTTGCATCTGCCATTATTATGCCGCCGGAGCTGCTGGTGCAGCTTTCACTTTCTTCTTTGGCTCTATTTTGTCGAGCTGTTCTT
>CAZNFZ010000010.1:0-20369 GCA_964572665.1 uncultured Methanosarcinales archaeon | reverse complement strand
AAACATTATTACGTCACCACAAATTGGCTTCCTTGGGTTGTGCATTCAATGCCGATTTTTATTGTGTTTCCTTTGCTTTTTGAAGCTGGAGAATACGAAGGTCCTGAGCAGAGCGGTCCGCCGCATGTTCCCGTGCAGGTTTGCTGCATGTCTATTATTTTGCAGGTTGTTTTTGCTTCTCCGCTGTCAGTGAGCGTGTACATGCAGAGGCATGGCTTATTTTTGCATTTGCTTTCCAGTTTACCATCCGGATAGAATGCTAGTTGAAATTGTTTTTCTGAAACAATAGGCACGATTATTTCTTGTTTGCCGTATATTTTCCCAGCGTCATAGTCATCAATAAGTTTTGCTGAGGCATCAAGCACGCGCTTGAAGTCTTGGTCTTGTGGCGTTTTTTGTGATTGGACGACAACATATCCAATGCCGACAATGATTAGAATAACAGACATTATTTCGAGAAGTTGGAAGATAAGTTTGACTAGCCATTCTGGCATTATGACGCTCCCTTTTTTCATATAGGGAATGGAAGAAAGTGTGTATTTAAAGGTTTTGAGAAGACTTATTTGGGAATGCAGCAGCTTTGTCCTTTGCAATCGCTCCAGGGCTTGCCCGTGGGTGAAGTCGATACTTTGTCATATTTTGCCGTGTCGCAGGAATCAGAGCAGAATTTTCCCATGACAATTGACTGGCATTTGTCTGCTGCGAGGTTTGCTTCTTCGCCAAATTGGCCGTATTTCTCGCTTGATCTCTTGACTTGTTGCTGTACAAAAACTATAAGGATGACGAGAATGATTAGTCCGAGCACTATTGTTACAATCGTGCCGGTTGCCATTTCTATTCCCCTTTTGTTATGCATATTATTCATCTCGTTGTATTTGTATTTAAACTTTTAGCCGCAGTCCGTGACTGGATTAAATGTGAGATAGACTTCATCGCCGAATGCGTTGTAATCGAAGCAGAGTGTTGCAGCAGATGCGCCTTTGACGAAATTTTTCACGCCAATGTTCCAATTTATCTTTGATGTTATGTCTGGTTGCAGGTTTTTTTGTGCAGTTGTCCAGTCTGATTCAGTAATACCAGTTGTCAAATCAATGCTTTCTATCATTGCGCAGCATGGATAATTTCCACCTTGTTTTTTGCCTAGCTGCCAGCAGGTGATTGCTTCGCGTGCAAGTTCATCCACACTTGTTATGCGGACGTGCGCGCACCCTTTTCCAACCGTTGTGCCAGGAATAACTATTTGCCCTGTTCTTTCTGGAAAGTATTTGTCCCAGATTGTTCCAAAAAATGTTTTTTCTGTTTTTTGTTTTTGTTGGTAGATGAAAACGGCTCCTGCAACTAGGATTACGATAACAAGTATTGCTGAGACGATGAACGAAAAGCCTTTTTTTCCTGAAGGGAGAAAAAGACCAGCCGAACTGTGTTTAGCGCTGCCTTTTGATTTCATGGTAAGCCGCCGAGGACTTCTGCTCCTTTTTGTCCTGATTTGACGCTCAGCCAGATTAAGAAAATGAGTACGAGTAGTCCAAGTATCATGCCGAGGATGACAAACCATCCAGGAAATTCTTGCGCGCGTTTTGTGTCTTTCATGCGATAATATCTGTACAGAGTCCGCTTAATCCTTCATATGGTGCGAGTCCTACCGCTTTAACTTCTTTTTCTTTTACTGCTTGGCCGAGTGTTTGTGCGTCTTTCTCAAGCGCTTGTTGTATTGCTGCCGTACCTGCCGCTGCTCCAATGCCTACTGCTGCTCCGGTAGTTCCTGCTGCTGTTCCAAGAAGTATCGAGCCGAGTATTCCTGCAGGCGTGCCAACTCCGGAAACAATAAGCACTGCTGTTACGCCTCCTGCAACTGTGTATGCAATGCCGGGCAGTGCGCTTACCAGCCAACCTTTTTTGCTTTCAATATAAACGATTGCTGTTGTAGTGTCTGTTGAAAATGTCATGTCGCTTTGTGTTGGCTTGAATGTCATGCCGTCCTGTAGGAAGTCGTAATAGGTTGTTTGGAAGTAAGGTTCTGATTTTGTCCAAGTGTAGAGGGAAGATACTGGGTTTGTTACAGTTTTTGTTTTAAGTGATGCCGGTAAGTCTTCTCCAAATGTTATGACCTCGCAAACTATACAGTATATGCGTTTTTGGGCTGGGTTGCGGGCAACAATGTCCAATTTGCCGTGCCAAACTTTATTCCAGCAGTCAGCTAATCCTTTTCCCATAACGTAGTCAAGTGACCATTCATTAAGCGCAGTATCAGTAACGCCTGATTGAACATTGAACGTTGTTCGTGCATCAGCATAATATCCTGTATTGTCTTGATAATATTTGTCGAGGCGTTTTTTCGCAATGTTTTTTCTGGCGTCAATTTCTTGTTTCCCAATCGTCATATAGTTTGCTTCACAGCCAGGCGGTATTTCTGCAAAGCCGAGTGAGCCTGCTTTTACTGCTGCTGAAAGTAATAAGTTTAGGTTGCAGGTGCTTTGGCTTCCTGCTCCTTTGAGCAGAACAGCAAGTTTCGGCCAGACAATTACCAGAAGTACAACTGCAGCTATTGCGATGGCTATTAATGCTACTAACTGACCTCTTTTGTTCATGTTGTAAGTTTTTGCACCAGTGGCATGATGATGTACCAAATGATAAGTACGAATGCGAGCACGATAAGAAGAATTTTGAGCCAGGTTTCCCAGTTAACTTCGAATTGACCTCTTTTTGACATATTGTACTTTCAAGAAAGTAGCTATAAAAGTCTTGCTATTTGACCGTGTCTTTTCTACAGCAGATAAAGCCTGGTTTCAAGTCTTTGAATGAGGCATAGATGATGTCGCAGTCCGTGCCGATCGATTTTATTTCGTTATCTGGCTCGCACGTATTTTCTGCGATTTGCTTGATGCCTTTGCTGCTTTTGGTTATCTGGTTCTGTACCAAAAAAGCAATAATAACAAGAACAATTAGTCCAAGGGCTGCCAAAATTATGGTATTAAGCGGAAGTCCTTGGCCCTGTTTCATCCTGTAAGAATGCAGCATTCATCGCATCTAAATGGTGATGGGTTGTCTGTCTTTGGCATGTTTCTTGGAATGCTTGCTCCGCTGAGTCTTGTTTCAAAGTCTGCATTGCAGGCTGCATCTGAATAGATGCCTGGTGGCGAGCTTGATGGAGGGTTAAGCTTGTAGCATCTGCCTGGGCATTCGCTTGCCGCTTTTCCGAACTTACCTATTTGTCCGCCGAATATTGCGCCGATGACAACTAGAACTAAAATGCCGAGTGCTGCGATAATAATTGTGCTAATTGGTAAGCCTTGTGCTCTCATGATGATACACCTCGTTTACACGTTCTTCCAGAAGATGTGGGTATTTAAATGTTGCTTTAGCTCAGGGGCCTTTGTTTTCCGGCATCGCAAGGCAAAGCGCCATATATGTTTTTACTGTCTTTGAATATTAACGTTTATAGTGACCAAATTGCGCTTTTTCTTTCTGGTAGGTCGCATCAGTACTCATACCTCTCTGATAATGTGCTTCTGCAGCATTCCAGAGCTTGTTTACTATTGCTTGTCGGTTTGTGATTTTCTCGCGCAATCCGTTCAAGTAGCGGTCTTGGTCCGCTTCTAATTTGTTATATTCTTCGCCAGCTGCAGCTTCTAAGTCAAACTTTTCTGACTTGTGATAAACAGCTTTATCAAAAGTTATTTTGAGTGCATCTTTTTTCTGATAATAATTAAAGACGACAACATTATCAATATCCGCGTTGGTGATTTCTCGTCTGCCTGCCGTGTACGGTTTATTAGTAATAATTTTGACCAATTGCCAGGCTTCTGCTGGAGTTAAATAGTCTCTTCCTTCCAGCTCCTGTTCGTGGTCTGCCGTGTAGTTTGTAACAAAATTGTTAAATTTTTTAAACGCGGTTTCTGTGCTGAAAGAAACAGTATAACCTTCGCGCTGTTTATCATTGGTTTTGAAAGTATAGGTAAATTTGCCGTCTTCGTTTTTGCCTGGTTTGTAGGTCTGTTCAACAGCAACTTGCTCTTCTAATGGCTTTTGGCCTTTAAGAATATGAGCGCCGTAGCCTGCACTTGCAAGTCCAACTATGGCTGCTAACGTGACGGCCATTCTTCCAGGCCATTTCAGATCTTTTAAATCTTGGATTAATCCCATTTTGATCACCTCAAATTTTGCGGAGTGCCAAATAGTTTGTCAGTATGGCTTGGGTCTGTTAAAAACCGTTCTCGTTTCAACTCATCTAGCACGTAATGTACTTCTTTTTGTTTTATGTGGAACATTTCTTCAAGTTTGTCAACAAAGTCTTCCATGGAAGGCATGTCTTTGAAAATGCATTCCATGATGACATTCCATCCATTGTTTATTCTAAAAAGTGAATTGACATTCGGATGTTTCTCAAGGTGTTGGAATAGTTTTTCTTTTTCTGCCGGCTCTACGCTCAGCAAAAGATACGCGCGTGTTGCAAAGCCAAGTTTTTCATAATTTGGCAGCACACTGAACTTCAGCCATTGTTTTCTTCTGTATTGCTTGATTCGGTCATGAATTGTACTCACAGGCAGTTCCAATTTGCGTGATAGTTCTGTCAGCGGCATTCTGCCGTTGATGCGAAGTTGGGTTATGATGTGCATATCGGTTTTTTTCATGTTGATCACCGACATGAACAATATCAGAATTCAGCATATGCTTTCTTCTTAAGTTTCTTAAGATGGTATAAGATTGTGGAGTTCTTGGAAAGCTTTGTGCAGGTGGAGGTATTTGTCTTTGTGGCGTTCATAGTAGTATTTGTCTTCTTTCATGGTTTCATCTATTGCATAGAGTGCTTTTCTGATAGTTTGTTTTCTATAGATGTGCATGCGTGTTCTGTCTGGTGAGCTCCACGCGCTTGTGAGCGCTATTGCGCGGTGGATGACTGAATTTCTGTATGCTCTTGACGCCGTGCCTATGTTAATTTCCCTGCTTTCCGAGTGCATATTGACTATGTATTGATTAATGTTTGATTGTTTTTCTTTTTCTGAGAAGAAGTCGCCGTACTCTTGTAAGTTGACGAGGTCAAACAGTGCAGGAATGAGATAATCTCCTTCGTTATCAATAACTCCTATCTTGTCTCCTATAATCCAGTTTTCTGGGTGTGCGTCTTTGTTCCACACCCAGAGCGCTCCATCGGTAATTGCCTCGTGCACTGGCGCGTAATTTTCTATTATTCTGTCCGCAAGTTCTGATGGTAAGCCAAGCTCGTGTGCTTTCAGTTTTTCTTCCAAGTTTTTCTTGATATCCAGTTTTTGATATTTTTCTGTTGGAAAGTGTGCGTGTATTTTTGCAAGTGCTGAAATAACGCGAGATATGGGTTCTTTGTCGTTTGCTTTAAGCCGCTCATATAGAGTGTCTCCTTTCAGCCTGCGCATTATGGAAACGTACTTTCCTTCATATGGTTCTTGTACTATATAGAGTGGTTGTGGTACGTCTACATCTTCAATTAGTGATGCGAGTGTTGCACCCGCTTCTGCTTCTTTTACTAATGCTTCGCGTGATTCGCGTGCTTTGAAGATTAGAGTGTTTGAGAAGAATTTGTTGTTTTTCAGCACGCGGACTATTGAACGTGTTTCGCCTAATCTTTCCCAGACTGGTTGTTCTTTGAGTACTGTGAATGCGTCTTTCCAAGCTTCTCCTGTATCTGAGCGTTTTTGTGCTGTTGCGATGAGCGCGTGAAAGACGTACATTTCTGTTCTGTGCTCGAGCTTGAATTCATCAGCAACCATTCTGCCGAGCGCGCTCCAGTGCCATGTTTTTTCTGGTTTTAGTATGCTGTTATGGGCTGCCTTCATCATGTATACTTTGATGTCCCTGGGCCCAAGACGGCGAGAAATTTCAAATGCTAAGTTGGTATATGCGTACGCAAGTTTTGCTCTGAAATTAAGTTCTGGGGTGCTGCCTTCCAGCCAGTCAAATGCGTCTCTGAGAAGCAGAAATCCATCGTCAATTTTTCTTTCTGAGCCAAAGTAGAGAATAAGTGCATCAAGCGCCAGTGCTGGATTTTTTTGCTCGCGTGCTTTTTTCTCTAATTTTGTTCCTGTCTTATATTTTAGGAATAACATGTCAGTAAATCCATAATCAAGTGTTTTTTTGCCGGGGAGAAATAATGATGGAGGTGTATGTTCTAGCATTTGTTCTTCTAAGTTCTTGACTTTTTTCCTGTCACCTTTTTGTGGGCGTTGATTTGGTTCTTCTATTCTGGTCTTAGCGTACAAGTAAACAGTTCCTAGATAGCCTGCTAAGAATGCTGCAAGTATTAAGGGTAGAGTTTCCTTTACCGTACCCAAGTATGAATGATCGATTGATGGATCATCCATGTAATTCTTGAAGCGGTAATAAGCATATGGTGATGCCGCAAGTGCTGCTATCCGCCCGTTTATTTTTGGGCTTTTTGTCAATAATTTCAAAACGAGTCTTCCCAGTCCCATATTACTACTCTAGGGCGATAAAATTTATATATTAAGGTATCGTCGATAAAGACATGAAGCGGAAAGTTATCCAAATAGCGGATAAGACTCTTGTGATAAGCTTGCCCACTAATTGGGTGAAGCAATGGGGCGTCAAGAAAGGCGAGGAAATTGATATGCAGGAGAAAGGCCCGCGCCTGATTGTTTCTACAGCTGAACCAAGGCTATTAAGGAAAAAAGGCATTGATGTTTCTAACGCGACTGAAAGAACTTTGCGTTGGCTTTTGTCATCTTTGCACAAGAAAGGGTATGATGAGATTGAAGTGCATACTGAAAATCCTGAGCACGCCATCATTATTGACCAGTTGCTGAAAGATTTGTTTTTGGGTTTTGCAGTTGTTCATTGTTCTGGTTCGCAGTGTGTTGTTCGTTCTTTGTCAAAGGAGCTTGACGACCAGCTCGATGTTATTGTGAGGCGTGCTTTCCTTGTAACTCTTGCATTGGCCGAGCAGTCTTTGCAGATGGCTAAGCAGAAGAAATTTGAGGATTTGCAGCACATTCTTGATTTGGAAAAAACAAATAATCAGCTTACAAACTTTTGCGAGCGTATTTTGAACAAGCGCGGATTAGAAGACCCAGTTAAGACGAGTTTCTTGTACGTTATCATGTGGAATTTGGAAAAGGTTGCTGATGAATACAAGTACATTTGCGAGCAATTGGCGAAGAAAAAGAAAATCAGCCCTGAAACTGCAGTTGTATTCGAAAAAGTAAACGGTTTGTTGAGAAAGTATTACGAATTGTTTTACAATTTCAAGATTGAAAGATTAAGCGAATTATCTGATGAGTTTAAGTCTGTGAAAGAAGAAATTGAGAAAGTGTTGGTAAAAAGTCCTGATGCTGTTATTGTAAGCCATCTGCATCATATCGCGTTAAAAACCGCCGATTTCAGCGCGTCAACGTTTGCGTTGTACGATTAATACTATTGAATCAAATATTCATATAAACGATTATCTAAACAGTCCCAGAAGGTGAAGGTTAACGACATAAATAAAAACCAAGGGAGATTTATCTTACAAATGAATAAAATATCTGATTTTGGAAGAGCTCTTGGTGAATATTTTCTCGGATTAGAAACGCACAGACTGTACAAGAGTCAGCGAGTTTTAATGCAAGAATATGCTTCCTGCCCAGAAATATTGAAAGTCTATTCACTAGCGTCAGTCCATGATGAAGTTGTTGATATTTCAGGAAAATGCATCGCAAATGTGATAGACCTCGCGTCGATTGCAGTTGCACTGATTGAGCAGAATCCAGTGTGTTTATCAGGTATTGGAATTGGAGAATATGTACGATGGATTATGTGTACTGATCAGAAACAAATCCTGAGAGACGTAGAAATCCTTAAACTCGATACGCTCGTTCGAGAAGGGCGAAGTAGGACGCAGGATAACCAATTCTAAGAAACCCCACCTTTTCGAATGGTGTTTGACTACTATTCCTTACAAATATACAGTGCCAAGGTGATGTCCATTCCTGCTCTGATTTTTTCTGGTCTGGTGCTGCCTTCTTTTTCTCCTTCGCAGGGGCCTTTTTCTATTTTAATTTCCTCTACTGCTTCTGTACCATTAAGGTAGAATCTGTAATTTTTGCCCCACTTGCCTAATGTTTGCCCAAGCATTTGACGCATCATTATGTCTGCGAGTTCGCAGGTGTTCCTGCCGTCTTCGCACAATGCTGCTCCCACCCAGTCTTTTGTAGCAACAGCACAATTTTGCAGTAATTCTCGCACGCTTCTTTTGCCGCAGCCGACTGAAGTTGTTCCCATCATTGTGTTGAGGAAGTTTGCGGCCTGCACGCTTTCCTTTATGCGAGAAACTTCAGTTGTAGGAGTTTTAGTGAGAATAACAACGGCGAACAGCAGCCCTATGGCGAGAAGTATGACGATAATGACAAGTCCGAAGATTTCGGTTTGTGCTCTATTCGACATAAACTGCCACCTCCATTACTCCGAACGCGTACGCGTCAAGCCATGGGTCGTAAATTAATATTGGGCTTTGAGTTACAAGCTTGTCCACATATTCGTCCGGAAAATTTTGGTAAATAGTCCAGTTTGAATTTCCTGGATATGCTTCAGTTACTTTGATGTCCGCAAAGCCGAAATCCGTGTAATAGTCTGCCTTGATTTTTTCGTTTGCGGCTATTAATTGTGATAATTTTTGCAGTTTTATCCTGTCCACGCAGTTGTCGCGCTGCGTGACTAAAAATGAGCAATCGAGTTCCGGTAAATACAAAGACTTGAGCACGATTTGGAATGCGTATTGTTCGCTTGCCTTGACTTTTTCTTTTTGCAGAGAGGATTTTTGCGCCGCGAAGTAAAAGATGCTTCCAGTAAACAAAAGAAAGAAGAATACTATCAAAACTGCGATTGTTTCGAACATCTTGAGCTGACCACGTCGGGGGTTCCAAAGGGGGACGGGCGCTAAGTCCCCCTTGATATTATTGTGAAACCTAAATTGCGTCATTCAGAACAGCTCCGGACAGCTGTGCTGTAGGAAATTCATGTTTGCGCTGTCTAGGTGTTCTTTGAGCGGGCTTAATCGCCTCATGGGCGTGTCATCAAGTTTAACTGAGAGTTCTTTCCCGATAGTATGTTGTTCGCAGAGCATTCCGACTACAGTTGAAGGTAAAACATTGTTGCATACGTTTATTGTGCTAGACGCACCATAGTCGCACCAGGTTCTTTCTACTTCGAATGATTTTTGTTGTAGTTCTGCTGCTCTTTCTGCATATAAGAATGAAACATATGAGAGTCTTCTGAATGCCGTTCGCAGTCCGCATTCGTACATAACATAATCTTGAGCGAACATGGCCGCGTACAGGCTTGGAAGCCCTATGTAGCCGAGATACTTTACTCTGTTGAAATTTACACCCTCTTTTTCATAGAACGCTATTCCTTCAAGATCGATTTTTATTGCGCCAGCACTTTCTTTTCTGAACGAGTCGTCGAGTGTTGGTGGATCAACATTCAGGAAAACGAATTTTGTGTGTTGGTAATCTTCTGCTTGCAGGCTCGTTAATTCTTGTAATGTAATGTTCTCATAACTGATAAGCGGAGGAATGTTTTTCGTGAGCTGCTTGAGGAATTGCGTGCTTTCCGGCTCATCGTTGTAAACAAAATAATACTTGATGTTTGGGTTTGTTAAGTAAAGGAAGTTTGTTACGCGATAAGGTAATTTTAACTCCAGTGCCCAGACGGTGATGTCTTGGTCGGAAAGCAGTTCTGGTGCGAACATTGCCTTGTCTCCAAATGATTTTGCCGCGCGGTCTATTCTGAATCGGCAGTTGCACCCGGTTAGACATTCAAATACAATGCCTTGCGGCGGAACTGGTAATCTTTGTGCTGTTCCTCTGCTTATTATTGCTCCTGTAAAGATATTTTCAATATCTGTTGCCAGTGTCAGTTCAAGTTTTTCTTGGCTGTATGCACGTTGTTTGTAAGCAACACTAAAAAAGAAGGCAAGAATTAGCGCTCCTGCTATCATGATGAATATCCAGTGGAACTGTAGCTCGAATCCTTTTTTATTGAAAAGGGGCCTCGAGCCCCCGAAGGGGCCCAAGGCTTTGCGGTCTATTGCCATTGTGATACTTTTGTTTTTTTGCCAGTGCCTTCAAGGCGCACTGTTACGCCGTTTAGATTAGGAATGCAGATTGAGCCGTTGGCTACTTGCAGGTCTGGCAGGTATAAGTCAAGAATTCTTGGGACAACAAACACGTTCGCGCTCTTTACAGCGCAGGCATCTTGCGCCCAGGGCACGCTGATTTTTTGGTTGGGTAAAACTAATTCTGGTGTGACGCTCGCGCACGTAACTGAGTCTAAAAAGCAGACTCCGAAGTATTTGCTGGGTAATTTCAAAGTAACTTTTCGTACAGTGCCAAAGTCTCTTTTTACGTTTTCAACTGCTGTTTCAAGGTCTGTTCTGAAATCTATCATCACGACTTGTTCTTGTCGTTCAAGAAAGTATTGGACTGCTTTGTATCCGTATGAAATTATCAAAACAAACACGAGTCCTGCCAGTATGTAGATGAATACTTGTCCGATAATTTGCCCCTTAGCGCCGGTGCTTTTTGCCATAGTGTTCTAACTCTTTTTCAAATTCTGTTTTGTGCATTGAGTAATATTCTGCTGTTATCTTGAGTTTACGTAGAAGTTCTTCCATTTCTTCTTTGGTGAGCAGTCCTGCTTTCAGTAATTTGTATTTTGCCAATAAATCTTTGCGCGCATCTTCATTTAGTTCTTCGAGGATTGCGCGTAGTTTCATGAGGGGTGCTTCTGTTAGTGCTCGTTCTTTGTGTGCTATTTTTCTTAAACTCTCAAGCGCTTCGTGGAATTTTTTAGGAGTGAGTGGTTTTTTCTTGATTTCTTTCTCAAGCGGTATCCAGTTTTTGTCTGGCACTTCTTCTTCTTTTGCGAATGTGCGGAGCTTTTCTATTTCGTCCGCCACAATTTCTTTGACGGGTTTTTCTTCAGTTTTCACAATAGGAATTGCCGGTTTTTTCTCTTTCTGTTGCAGGACGATATAAACGCCGTACGCAATGCCGCTGATTGCCAGAAGTACAAATAATACTTTCAGGAATCCAAGTAATATTGATGGTGGGTGGCTTGCCGGGTCTAATGGATCCGTGCCTTTTTCAATTTCTACGTTGTCTTTCCATCTGTCGCCGTCTGTGTCTTTCTTTGTAGGATTTGTTCCTAGCTTGAATTCTTGCAAGTTTGTCAGAGTGTCCTTATCTGGATCTGCTTCCGCTGCTGCTTCTGGACAGTCTATGCAGCCGAAATTGTCCATTCTCCAACGGTCGTTGATTTCATCTCCTAAAGTGTAAAGTTGTGATGGTCCGCATCCTTGTTCGTTTATTTGTTCGTCAGCTGGAGTGTTCAGGCATACGTCGACATCATCTGTCATTCCGTCGTGGTCGTCGTCGCCTGCCGGTTCTGATGTGCAGACTTTTAGGTCTGGCTTGCACCACAGGGGCTCTTCACAATCTGTTCTTTCTTCACAAGTCTTGCCGTCTTTGCAGCGCTCGCATGGTCCGCCGCAATCTATGTCTGTTTCTCCCAGGTCTATGACTTTGTTCGCGCATGGCGGCGCTTCTGTGCATATGCTTTCTAACAAATCGCAATATTCTGATGTGCAGTCTGTGTGTCTTATGCAGCTTTTGTCGTTTTCGCATTTTTTGCAGGCTTGTCCACCGCAGTCAACGTCTGATTCTAGTCCGTTTTGTACGCCGTCTTCGCAGCTTGCTACTTTACATGTGTTGTCACAGTAGTTTGTCGCGCAATCTTTATTCGAAATGCACGCTGTTCCTTCTGGGCAACCGTCGCATTCTCCGCCGCAATCAACGTTTACTTCTCCTATGTCTTTGTCCCCATTCATGCAGTCTTCTGGTTCTCTGCTGACGTCTAATCTAACGCCATCGCTTTCCATTGGCTCACTGATTAAGCCTACTTGGCTGACTGCTTTGACTGAAAAGCTGTAGCGTTTATTGTTTTGTAAGGGGGTGATGGGCGAGCCGTTTTGCGTGTGAGAAAAGTAGTGATATTCACCGTCGGTGATGTTGCTAACCAAATCCTTAATTACTGCTTGTTTTTCTGGCAGTCCTTGTAATGTGACTAGATAGTGTGAGATATTTACGTCTTCATCGTGTCCTTTGAACGCCGCACGAATTTTATTTTTGCTCCACGTGACGTCTAGGTCGTCTTCAAACACTCCTTCGTCTTTGACGTATTCCATTATTGGTGGTGTTGTGTCAATTAAGACTGGAATTCTGATTACGTCAGATTGTTCTCCTGACACATGTGCGCATTTGACGTAATAGGAATATTCTCCTGGATTTTGTACAGTTATCAACTGCCATTGGGTGTATCCTGAAGTGCAAGCTCCCATACATCTTGTCGTGTCATCTGGTCTTTCTCCGAAATAGCAGAATACTCTTTTGTTTGCTACAACTCCAATGGTGAAGTTCAGTGTTCCAAATCCGATTGGTGTGCCGCTTGAAACATTAAGCGGCAATGATAAATCAACCGTGAATGGAACTGATACTGGCTCCGAGATCAATTGATTTTTCCCTTTGCAGGTAATGTGATAAGAATATGATCTTTTCTCTGTGACATTGACTGGTGCGCTAAGAACTTCTCTCGGCAATAAATCGTAGCCGGGGAAGACGTTTTCCATTTGTGGGAAATTACTCGATATCAGAGAATATTTGCAGAATCCTGGCTTGTCAAGCTGTACTTTGAGTGTTGTCGCGTAGATTTCTTTGCCAGGAATGTATTGTTCTGCTATGACTGAAGGCTCTGCATACGCTTTGACTATGCTGATTGGCTCTGTGTCTTGTGTTAAATTGAAAGTTCTCTGCACCATGCCGAAGTTTTCTATGTTGCAGTACACGTGGATTGGATATTCTCTTTGCGCGTTGAACGGAATTGATACGCCTGATGTTGCGTGGATTGTTCCTGTTCCTTCAAATGCTTTGAAGAATTCAAAGTCTGATGGGTTTGGCGCGGTTGGAGTGTCGTACACATATGCACAGGTGCTTGACAATGGTGTTTCTACTGTGACATTAAATATTGAGAATGGTGTTACTCCGAATGCTGGTGAGAGTAGTCTTATGTTTGGTTTTTTTGTCGCGATATAGAAGCTGCTTTGTTTGTAAATGTCGAGTCCGTTGAATCCTCGCGCGTCTACGGCGATCGTTACCTTGCCGCCCGCTATATTATCAATTTTTGCCGTGAAGGTTTGGTTGTTGTTACTTGATTTGAATGATGAAATTATTTCGCGTGAAGTTGTTTTTGGAACGTATGGGTCGTCAAATATGTCCGTTAACAATTGTATTGAGTCGAGTGTAACTGGCTTGGTGAAATTCAGCTCTATTGTTACGCTTGTCGCGTTGAAGTAGCTTCCGTCTGGAGGTGATATTGTCAGTCCGGCGAGTTCTGGGTCAACAACGAGCGCGTAATTTATTCCAGGAGCGTCAATGTAGATGTTTTTGCTATTGTGGCCATTTATGCTGAAGTTGTAAATTCCTAGTAAGTCAGCGATTGGTGTGAAGCTGTGCATTGCCGCCATTCCTGTGGTGTGCTGTTCAAGTGAGATGCCTTCTCCTGGGCGTGAGATGTCAAAATATGTTATTTGTATCGGCTCATCAAAAAGTAAATTGAACGTCGGTCTTTTCGCAGATGTGTAAATTGACTTACCAATTACTCTTCCGCCGGTAATATTGATTTCTAGCAGTCTTGGCCCGTTGCAGTTTTCGCAGCTGTATAGGTCAACGTGTTTGATAATTTCAAGGTTGTTTGCCGCGTCTCTGCCATAAAACCATAATGTGTTGTTTCCTGTTGCTAGTTTCGCGATTGTCTTGTTGCCGTCTTTGAGCATTGTATTTTTTAGTGAAAGTTTGCTGGCATTTGTCGCTATGCTGTATGTTTGCGCATTAAGGCAGGTGTTTGTGGAATTCTGTACGCAGAGGTAGAGTTTGTATCCTGGTTTGCTCGTGTAGTCTTGTGGCGGGCTTGTTTTGTTTATTTGGTCGAAAAGCCTGATGTTGATGAAATCTATTCTGTTCGCTTGTCCTGATGATATTAGTGTTGAGATTGGAGGGAAATAGTCCATTTCGCAGGTGGTGTTTCCTGCCTTGCAATCTTGGAATCCCGCGCCAGTACTGCCGTCAGCATTTTTGACGCAGCCTGTTGTCAGTCTATATTCGCAAACTCCGATGCCGCATACATCTGTGCTCTTTACTGAAATGCTGTTATCTGGATTCAGGTGTATTCCATCTGAAGGCGAATTACATTGTAATGCTGTATAGTCTGAGCAGCTTGCTTCGTCACAGGTTTTGCTGACTCTTCTGTCTTTGTCATAGAAGCACGGATATAATGCGTTGCTGAGCGCGTTGCTTTTTTCTTCTCTGCACGCGTCCCAAATTGCGCTTACGGCATCCGCGTTTTCAACTCCAATTGTTCCATTGGTGTTGCAAAGTTTGCAGTTGTTATATCGTTTGTCTATGCATGCTCCTGTTCCAAGGTCTTCATAGACTTTGTTCCATTGGCAGTCTCCTGCTCCGCAATTGTCTCTTTCACAAGAATTTTTGCTTTTGTAATCGTAGCACGTCATTTTTGGGTCGCAGTTGTAACATTTGTCTTTTACAGTGCTGGTTTTGTCGAAGAAGCAATATCTGGGCAGAGTTCCGAACAATTCGCAGTTTGGCTGCGTTCCGTATAGTCCAAATGGGTCTGCTCCTGTGTTGCAAATTTCTCTTGTCGCGCAGCGCGGTCCTTTTTCGTCAGATATGCAGAATTGGTTTTGTCTTAAATCGCAAGTTACTTTCGGGCTTGGCTCGACAAGTCGATTTCTGTCGTTGCACAGCCATGCTTTGTTTAGCTGTGTCGCGAATGTCGTGTTAACTGTTCTTCCGAATGAGGTATTGAATGCGCTTGCTTCCATTCCTCCATATCCGAATTTTGTCAAATAGTCTCGGAACTGGTCGTAGGAGAAATAGTTGACGCAGAATGTGTTGTCCTGTTGGTGCCAGCATTCTAGGTCGCCGGCGTTTCCTGTTGCTAGTGCTGCGTCGCTGTCTCCTGATACTGTGTAATGGGCGACAATGGAGTAGGTGTAAGGAACATTAAACTCTATATTGACATCTTCGTCTGTGAAAATTGTGGTGCTCGGGATTATCGCGACGCTTTTGAAATTTTCACAGCCCTCTCCAGAACATCGCGAAATATTTAGGTAGTCCGCGGTGCAGGGTAATATGAAGCTTAGTCTGAGTGCTTTTTTGCTTTTTACTGGAACGACTATAGGGTTTGCGGGTGATGGTTTGTAGACTGGGCTTCCACATCCTGTGACAATTGGCGCGCAGTCTCCTGGACAGCTTGCTGCTGTTTCTCCTTGCTGGCAGATACCATCTCCGCATAATCCTCCTGGTGCTGGTGCGAGTGTTGCTTTACAGTGCTGGCTGCACGTTATTGCTATGCTTGGTGGTGGTCCTACGAATGTGAAGCCTAGTGCTGCGCACGCTGCGGGTGTTGAAAAGCTTCCGTCTTTGACAACGGGATCGCAGCAGCAGCCAACTGTTTGTGCGTGAGTGGAGAGCGGGATAACTAGCAAAATTGCTGCAACGAGTATGCTAAAAATTATCGTTCTTCGCATAGTGCTACCTGTAATGGAATTTCTTGTGAGTCATACCAGTCGTTTTGGTGTGTGCTTCTGTCTTTTGCGTAGACTGTGATGCCGTATGCAAAATTAACTGCGTCTTTTGTTATTTCGTTGTTTGAACTGCCTGGCAAATGCACCGTGTAGGTAAATTTGTCTTCATCTGGATCCGAAGCATTTAGCTGTATCAAGTACGGGTTTTGTACATCCGCTTCCTGGCACGGGTCGTTGAATGATAGAACATTATCTTGCACTGAAACTGTTGTGCCTCTGCCTTCAGAAGTTACGTGGAACGTAACATCTTTCAATGGAGCAATGTCAATCTGCCATAGTGCAGGTCGCCTGTTTTTGCGTGGTATCCAGAATTCGAATGGTTTGTTTGCAACAATGCTTTGCGCGTCCTTAACTGACACAAAACTGTCTTCTCCGTATGGCAGGATACTGACTGAGAATGCTCCGATGTTTTGCGGAATGTAAGAGATATCTGTTACGTCTGCATCCACCATCTGTTTTACAGTGTAGTAGATGGTTGCCAGTCTTACCGGTGCCTTGATTGCGAAGTCTGTAAGTAAAGTTTTATCGCCGCCAGGCGTTGCTATGTCGACAGGCCAGTCAAGTTCTATGGTTATGTATTGTTCGCCGACGAATTGTTCCTGTTTTTGCGCAAATATTAGTGACGCTGTTGCTTTTCCTGGTGTTATTGCGTATCCTTTTTCTTCAAATGTTTTCCAGTCAACGCAGTTTGTTGTTTTTTTGGCAATGAACGTTTCAAGGTTTTCTTGTATTGAGTTGCTTACGTATTCTCCTGTTTCCGCGCTTATTTTATAGAGTGATGGAAGATTGTTTTGTCCGTAATATCCTTTGAAGAGCGGTGTTGTTTCTCCTGGCGGATATGGGAATCCTGGGAATGGGTATGCTGGTGGTTCTGAGAAAAATAGTTCTTTTACGTTTCCTTCTGGGGGAAGAATTATGAATTGTACTTTGAGCTGTTCTGCTCTGTCCGAATCTGTGTAAGTAACAAAGCTTCCTTGCGCTGGCTCTGGTGTTATTCCTCCTTGGCTTTGGTAGATTACTCCTCCTTGTTTGCCGATTAGGTTGAGTGCTTCAGTTGTTGCCAAGGTCAAGCAGGTTGTAATGTAGTCTTGGATTGGTTGTATGCCGAGTTTTTCCACTGTTTGCGTGGTTTCTTTTACTTCTATGCGCTGTTTCATTTTTGTTCCTACGTAAAGCGCAATTGAAAATGCGACCAGTATCAAAATACCGATTATGATGAAGATCGTTATCTGTCCGCGCATTATGGGTTCACCCTGAGCATGCCGACAACTTCTTCCCAGGCGTCAACAATGCTTTGCCTGATGTCAAACTTGTTTACGGGTGGTGTTTTGTGTGCTGCAACGTAGTATTCTGACTGAGAAGGCTGTATTTCGCAGTTGGCCCTGCTGTCGTATCCTTTAATTATGTTGTCGCAAGTGCCATTCGGAAGGTTGATATTTGAAAAGTACCATCCTGCGTAATCAATTTGTGTTAATGTGACGTTTTTTTGTCTGAAGCTGTAAACAAAATCAAAGTCTTCTTTTGCAATGTAGATTTGCTTGAACGCGGGTGTTTGGTTGAAGAATGTGTAATTGTATTGTGCTATATCCGGATTGTACACGTAATTAAAAACATAATTTTTCAATTTGTTGTATGGAGTCATGAAGAATTGTTCCGTTATTGGATTGGCTGGCGGCAGGATTGCCGTATGTGCGTAAATGATGCTTTTTGTGTCGTGGTTGTACCATGCTCCGAACGCGCAGAGGTCGTAGTCGTTATCTGTGTTCATAGCGCTGTCGCAAGTGCTCGTGCTGAGATTAAGTGCTTGTAATGGGCTTTTTGCTCCGTCAATGTCTGCGTTTATTGCAGTTCCGAATGCGACATTATTTCCGTATCTTAAAACGCACACAGAATTGACGCAATTTCTAAATACGCGGCCACCTGTCGGCATGCAGAACTTTCCAAGAAAACTAGTTACAACTCCATAGTCTGTTCGGTATGAATATCGATTTAACACTTCATTATAATCGTCGCAGTAGATAGAGAAATTTGTCGGGCTTTGGTTAAGTGCTAGACTGATTAATTGTGTTGAAACGAGTTTAGTGCGTGAACTCCAAACGCCCATATCACAATAGTTGTCTTCGATGAATTGCGTGTTGTTGATGCATTTTGGTTTGTTGTTATTGCTTTGTTCGCTCCAATAGCGGTCTGGGAAGTTGTCCCACGCGTCATTGAAAGCATTGCTTACCAAACATTGACTGGTTGTTTTGCAGAAGCCGATTGATTTTCTGTCCCAGTCTTGTTTTATGCTTACTTCTACCCAGTCTGCTGCGTACACTGTTGGAATCAAAATAATAAACAGAAGAAGAAGCGTCTTTATTGACATAGGAACCCTCTTTCTCCGATGACGTAATATTCTCCAATATTTCTACAGTTTTTGCCGTCCCAGCATTGGTTGTCTGGGCAGCAGCCTTTTTGCTGTTCTGTTTCAAGCGGTGTCCATTTTGTTTGTTTTATGACAGTTGTTTCTGCATTATTTGTAAAGTACCATTGACCTGATGGCGTGCAGATTGAGTTGGGCTTGGTTCCGATTAATAACGTGTTAAGGAGTGGAATTCCGCATGCTGGCTGCACTGTCATTGTTATGTCTGTGTCTTGAAGTGTGGCTGTTGTTGGTGTGCTAATTTCAGGATCACATTCGTAATATTCTCCTCTATGTGACAAAATTGTTTTTTGCGCGTCGAGGAACGTTCCACTTGGAAGGAATTCATTGTTGTAGCATACTCCTGCTATTCCCATGCCTGCGTACGGATCTTCGTATGTGTGCAATAAATCATCAGGCTCGCCGCAGCATTGTGTGCCTGTCCATTTGAGAGCTGCGTTTTCACAAGTGACTCTGTCTTCAATGGACACGCTGAATATTCCGTTTGAATCGCAATAGTTTTTCTTTCCGTTTATTGTTACACTTGCACCTAATTCTAAAGCTGTTGGGGAATATGGTGTTTTTCCTCCGCACTCGATGAGATTTTCTCCCTGGCAAAGGTAATCGTGTCCTTCTATTTCGATTATGCCGTTAAGCTGCTGGATTTTGTCTGCTGGAATAATGGTCTGCGGGATTTGTGTGCACGTGTAGAATATGCTGCCGTTAGAAACAACTCGCATCAATGGGCAGCTTCCGCTAAGTGCCGTGATTAATCCAATATCTCCAAGCCCGGCCCATTTCCAGAAACTTTCTGCATCTTGACCGCAGACTGCTTGCTTATCTGCATACCATTGGCAGCCGCTGGCTGGCAGGTATCCTGCATCTCCGCAGCATTTTCCGCCGTACCAGTCTTTTCCTTCATCTAGACAATCATTTTCGTCAAAATAATCGCAGTAAGGATTGTCTGATTCATCAGTATTAGAATCCGAGTTCAAACACGTATAAACGACATCATTAAACGCTGACGTTTCTGTTCTGCTGGTTGAACTCGTGCCTGTTTGGTCGTCAAACCATATTGGTGCTTTTGTAGTTGAGCTATAGGCTTTTACTTTGCTGCCATCTGGAACATCAATTATTTCTTTTACTCGTCCAAAGTTTATAGGGTCTGTTCCTCTGAGAGAAAAAAGATCACGTACTATGGTTGATGCAGCTCCTCCAACTTGCACCACATTTGATATGGCTATTTGTGGCCTATCGTCAGGGATACTTCTTGCGCCTTCGTAGGAAAATACTATTTCTCTCACTGTCTTTCCATAAGTGAAGTTCACTGTTTGCGTACTTACGCTTGCAAGACTCTTGCACACTTTTGAATCATCCTTACCTTGTGCACATAAATTGATGTTCCCGCACCGATATGAGGTTATCAACCAGCATCTAGGCAGATTTACAACTACTTGCAGTTGTTGAACAAATGGAGAATTCGGCAGGGTGAGCGTTGCGGTTGGAGGATAATCATCCGTTCCAATATTTGCAGTAAATGCGAGCTGTTTGCTCTCGCCGATTGAGATTGTAAAGACTACTTCTTCTGCAAAAACTGCTACGCTAAGTAATAAGAAAACTAATAGGTAAATAGACCGCATTATCCCCCCTCTTTTATATAGTCAGAACAGGTTTTGCTTTATATATTTTCCTGACGAGATTCTGCCATAATCCCAGAATTCCTATTTGAGGGCGTTTTGAGTGGTTTGCGCGTCCATTCCCAACTGCATGAAGAATGCTTTCAGTTCTGCGGGCGCTCTCATGTCAAATGGCGTGCTGGCAAAGCTGGCAATCTTGATTGGTGTCTTGAATTTTCTGCAAAACCTAATGTTTTGTGACATTCTGCCAAGCAGCTGCGCTCTTTTTTGTCCGGTGTATTGCAGAATTGTTGAAAATGAAAATCCGATTCGGACTTTTTTTTCTGTTGCGATAGTGCACAATACTTGGTTCATTCCTGATTCACGGTAATGCGTATGGTCTTTAGCTTCCTGCAGTTCAAAGCCGACAACAATGTCAGCTCCTCGTTCAATTGCTTCTCTGCTTGCTGGGCAAATCGACAGCACATCATTATTGCGCGCTTTTTGGATGTGTTTTGGTTCGACAAATAATGCATTGGCAGCTTCTTGGTTTTTTGAAAATTCTGATGGTTGTTTGTATGCAAAAATGAGCCCTGAAATGCCGAGTTTTCGTGCCATTTCTATGAACTCGGCTTCGTTCTTGTTTGGAAATACTATGTCTATC
>CAZNFZ010000009.1:0-2390 GCA_964572665.1 uncultured Methanosarcinales archaeon | reverse complement strand
TGCTGATGAAACTGGTGCGAAAACAATCAAGGATTCAGCAGGCCTTGCGAGTGCTTTGCAAAAGTTAGAGCAAGGCTGCAAAGCAAAGCCGATGCGTGGCAACGCGACTACCAGTTCATTGTTTATTGTGAATCCGTTTACAGCGCACGGTCTTGTTTCTTTATTCAGTACGCACCCACCGACAACTGAAAGAGTGAAACGTTTGTCGCAGATGAAATTCTAGTATTTTTGTGTTGAAATATCGCGAATAAGTTTTGCAATCTTTTCTCCAACGCCTGCCACTTTCTGCAGGTCTTCTTCAGTAGAAGTAAACACTGATTGCACAGTGCCGAAATGTTTCAGAAGTTCTTTTGCAAGGTTTGGCCCAACTGAGGGCAGCGCACTCACTAAATATTCCTGCTGTTCTTTCATAGTCATTGGTTTTCTGTCTGCGTGCGGTGCAAAATCTTTTTTATCGCCATCCTGTTCTCTTTTGGCAATTGAAAGCAGTAGTGCCGCGCTGTCTTTTTCGTCTTTAGTGTAAAGAATTGGAATGCCATAGCTGATTGCAATTGTTCCAAGCATGCCTCTGATGGCATTCGGGTGTACGTTTCTCATCGAATACAAATCAGATGTTCCTTGAATGATAATTAGCGGCCTTTCATAGCTTCTTTTCAATGTCTTCAGTTGTTCCAGCAATCGTCCGTCAATTAAACTGTCTACAAAATCGGCAGACGTCTTGAGTTCTACTCCCACGCGTGAGCTAAGGATGTAATCTGCACACTGAAGCATGTCAAGCTTGATGCTTACTCCGAGTTCAACTAGCTCTTTCACTGTGCCAGTTGTTTTTTCTCTGTAATCGGCAAATATCTTTATGCCCGTGTCAAATTGTGCAAGCGTGGGCTGTTTTGGAGCCAGTTTGAATGATAAATCTTTTCTCATTTGTTCAAGAACGTGCACCATTCTGTTTTCTTTGTGCTTGGCACTCCAGGCATATGCTTCATCGCGTGTGTTTTTTGCCATAAAGATGGCAACTCTGCCTTTTTCCTGCCTTCCTGTTCTGCCGCGCCTCTGAATGTGTCTTATTGCGCTCGGAATTGGCTCGTAAAACAAGACTAAATCAACTTTCGGAATGTCCAGTCCTTCTTCTGCGACGCTTGTCGCAACCAAAATGTTAAACAGGCCGTCTCTGAACATGTCGAGCATTTCTTTTTGTTCTTTCTGGCTTAATCCAGTTTCTCCTTTCTTTGTCTGTCCTACAAACACTTTTGCCAGTGCTCCCTGCTGTTTGTTTAGTTCTTGAGAAAGTGTTACGGCAGTATCTCGATACTGTGTGAAAAGGATTATTTTTGTTAACTTGTTCTTTGCGAGTTCATTTACGACAAAATTAATGAGTTCTGCAATCTTCGGGTGCTCAACTTTCTGTTCCAATAATTTTTGTGCAAGAATGAACGCGCTTTTGAAGGATAAATCGGCAGTTAAATTCCTGACGGCTTTTACTTTGCTGCTGTCTGCCTGTTCGTATAATCCTGACAGATATTTATTCAATGGCGCAACGCCTTGCGTTTCCAAAAGTTCAAGCGCATGTTGTGCTTTGATTATTTCTGCAAGAACGCTGATTGCTTTCATGGCTTCAAAGTCTTTTTCTCCTGAGGATAGGCGTGCGTGCAGTTGTGCTTGCAACTGCAATAATTCTTTTTTGCTCATGAACGTCCCTTTGATGCCGCATTGTTTGAGATTGTCGATTTTTCCTTTTATGCACTGTTGAAGTAAATGTTGTATTTTTTTGAAAGATTCGGGCAGTTCCACTTTTATCCATTCAACGTCAATTGGTTGTATGTATGGCTGCACGTCAGGGTCTTTTTCCGTGCGAATTTCCACAGCTTCAATGCCCAAATTAGTGCACACTTCCTCTATTGTTGCAGTTTCGCTGCCAGGGCTTGCAGTCAGCGCTAGTATTCTCGGATAATCTGATTTTCTTTGGTACTGTTTTGCTAAAAAGACGTAGCTGTAATCTCCTGTTGCTCTGTGAGCCTCATCAAATACCAGTAAACTCACTTTTGAAATGTCAATTTTATCACCGATAACGTCATTTTCCAGTCCTTGCGGTGTCGAAAAAATAATCTGGGCATTTTGCCAGAGCTGCACTCTTTTTTCTGGGGAAACAGCTCCCGTAAACAGTACAAATTTTTCTTCAGGCAGGTCAAGTGATTGCATAAAAGTTACCATGTGCTGTTCTGCCAGCGGTTTTGTTGGTGCGAGAATCAAAATTTTTGATTGAGGGTATTGTTTCAAGCGTTGTACGGCTAGGAGCAATGCAACGCCTGTTTTTCCCATTCCTGTTGGCAGTACAACTAATGTATTTTTCATCGCCGCAGTGGCGAGTATTGTCTCTTGGTATAATCTCGGTA
>CAZNFZ010000008.1:0-3184 GCA_964572665.1 uncultured Methanosarcinales archaeon | reverse complement strand
CAGCGCACTTTCATCCTGCTGCCGCCGACTCGTTGTTCGCAGAGCCCGAGAACTTGTCTGCCGCGCGGGACCGGGGTTCTTCTGATTTCCTCTTCCTGTTGCTGCTGCTGTTGGACAATTTCTTCTTTCTTATTCATGCAGAGTTATGTCGAGAAGGCGGGTTTATAAGGCTTTCTGAGAAGCTAGTCCATCACTTTATAGTCACCGTCTGACTTGCGGTAGACGTCTGTCTGTGCGCGAATATAGGTAATCGCGCCTTGTATGTTGTCGGTCATTCCTGCTTTGGCAAGTGTTTCGCGAAACTCTCTGGCGCCGATTCTTCCCTGTTGGCTCAGTTCGATTTTTCTTTTTTTGAGTGCGTGTGCAGCAATATAATCTGCAAATATCTCGCGTGTATTTTTGAAGCAGAAAAACTCGTGCGAGCCAACCAACGCGTGGTGGGCGATATGGCCCAGCTCATGTGCAGTCACGTACCATAAATAGTTCCCGGTTGGAATTAGTCCGAGCGGGCTTCTGTTGTAATAAATTGTCGATTCAACAACTTGTGCTATGGTGCTTAATGTCAATTCTTCCGCTGCAAGGCTCAATCGTAAAAAGCGTTCATCGCGCGTGCTCCATATCAAGCCGCGCTTTTTTTGCAGTCTGATGCGTTCATCAGTTCGTTCTGAGAGCGGACGGATGCGAATATCTCCGAGCGTGGCGCCTATCAGTTCCTCGATAGCCGGTTGCACGTCCTTTACGTGTTTTTTTAGAAATCCGCCAATTCTTTCAGTATGAATCATTTTTATTATCTGGTGAATTTTATTTCAGAGTGAGCGTGTATGCTGCAGACAATTTTGCCAGTTTCTTTATCATTGCCCTGCGTGCTGACAAATAAGCTTTGCCGTGGTTGCTAAATTTTTGTTTGGAAATAAAGAGCATTTTTTTCGCCTGCTGCGTTCTGTGTCCCAGCATGAATTTGCTGTATTTCAATCCCAGCTTTATTTTGTCAAGCAGGCGTGTGTGCTGCGTTGTCTTCAGCTCTTCCTGTAAGAAAAGGAATTTTTCGTACAATGCGGCAGAGCTTTCGTGCGATAAATATTGTGACAGGTCGAATTTTCTGAAAGTGTGCAGTGCTTTGAACACCTCATTCTCGTCCGCGTTGAAGAATGTTGCAAGGTGGTATGCTATTTTGTGCGCATGCCGGTGTGATAATTTTTTCTTTATTTGCTCGGTTATTTTGAGCAGGTTAGGCTCTTTTTCAATGAGCGAGCAGTTGACCGTGTGGTCGATAAGGTAGTGTGCTGCCAATGCCACTTTTTCTGTGCTGAATTCATACTGTTCTAGAAGTTCGCGTGCTGCAGGCATATGAGGGTTCACAAATTGTGTGTCAATCACCCTGTCTAATTCTTCGTGCATTATCATGCCGATTGCCAATGGCGCGTATTTCTGGTCTGTTTTCAATAAATGTTGCAGGAATTGCTCTGCTCTGCCGTGCACTCTTTTGATGATTCCAAATTCTTCCAGGTCGACAATGATGCTGCCTATGGCGACAAGTGCGAAGTTAAAGCTTTTTTTGCGAAGCTTGAAGTGTTCAAACAACTTCGTGCAACTGTCCACATGTAGTGCGAATGCTGGCATTAATCCACCTTCACTGGACATACGCGCGTATTGTTTATAAACATTGTGCGGGAATTTCAGTGTATGTTGTCGCAATCGTTTGTTGTTCTGCCTAATGTCAGGCATCGTACTGAAAAAAAGGTGTGGAATCAGGGTATTCATTCTTGGGATGATTTTCTTTCAGCAAAGAACGTGAAGGGGTTGAGTGCTGCAAGGAAAGAAACATTTGATTGGCGGCTGCAGGAGGCAAAGCAGCGTTTGCGTGATGAGGACGCAGTATTTTTTGCTGAAAAAATACCGTTTTGCGATCAGTGGCGCCTCTATAATGAGTTCAAGGACGAAGCTGTCTATCTTGACATTGAGACAAATGGTTTTTACAGCGGCATTACGGTTATTGGCATGTCTGACGGCATTGATGCAAAGAGTTTTGTGCGGGGATTTAATCTTGACCGTTCATTGATTCTGAAAGAATTGGAAAAATACAAGTTGATTGTCACGTTCAACGGCGCATCTTTTGACCTGCCAGTCATTGAGCGTTTTTTTAACATAAGTCCGAAAGTTCCGCATATTGATTTGCGTTTTGTCTGCCAGAAAGTCGGCTACACTGGCGGCCTGAAATCAATTGAAAAACAGCTGGGCATTAAGCGCCGTCCTGAAGTGGAAGATATTTCCGGTGAAGGTGCTGTTTATTTGTGGGAAATGTGGAGGAGCACTGGAGACAAAGATTATCTGAACAAGTTAGTTTGGTACAATGAAGAAGACATTCTTAATTTGCGCCCGTTGGCTAAGAAGATGATTCCCGAACTCTGGTCTAAGGTAAGAGGGCAGTGACGTATCCTGCAATTCCGAACACATCGCCGCCAGTCAGCCAGTGATATGCAAGTATTGCGGCAATGATGAATAACGCGAAAGATATTACTTTCTTGACCATGCCGCTGAGGAATTTGAGTGCTAAAACTGCCAGGATGATTATTCCGATGAAAACGATCATTGAAAGTGCCATGCTATTGAGAATAATTCACACGTATTTAATTGTTGATATTTAACCGTCTGTTCAAAGCGTTATTCTAATGTGCGTATAGACTGTCCGAAAAGGCGAGGTTCTTCTTTCTTAATTGCGCTTGTCTGTTCGCTTTTGAAATGTACTCGCTTTGGCGAAGGCCTTTTTAAAGACATTTTTGAATTATGGTTGAAGTCGTGAGTCTTGCGATATCTTTTTATAAGAGAATTGTTCAGAACCCATAAAGAGGCGATGTTCGTGAAAAGAGGTCAAGCTGCTTACTGGATTTTTGGTATTATCGCAATTCTAGCGATTCTTGGTTTGGTGTTAATTGCTAAAAAGGGAGTGACAGGGGAAGCTGTTACTTGGTTGCAGAATCCAGGCAAACACAATGGACTGAGTCATACGCATACGGAGTTTGCTTCTTCAACGCACATGCACGCGGTAGATGATTGTAGCGATGTTCAAAACTGTGGTGGTGGCGGGCAAGTCACGTTGAGTTGTTCTGATTCTGACGGCAGCAATATATTTATTCCCGGCACCGCGATCGCATCAATTAATGGCATTCCGTTTGTTGAGCTTCGA
>CAZNFZ010000007.1:0-4780 GCA_964572665.1 uncultured Methanosarcinales archaeon | reverse complement strand
GGAAAATCAAACTTCTTTGTATATCTCTCAACTTCTGCAAGCGACGATGCAACGTGATGCTTAGCCACTGGAATGTTTAACTTGTTTAAAGATTCATCAACAGTTTCTATCATTATTTATCACCCGGCACTTTTCTTAAGAAGAATAATCCCATTGCAAAAAAGAACATCACTGATACTAGTGCGGCTTGGTAACTTACAAACTTTGCCAAAGCGCCAAAAACTATCGGTCCAAGAACACCTGAGAATTTGTTTGTTAATTCCAAAAATCCAAAAAACTGGCCGATATCCTTATGCTTGACCATTTGCAAAACTTTTGGACGCTGCGCAGTCCACACGGCACCCAATGCAGCGCCACCTAACATACCAGCAACCACAAACATCTTCAGGTTAGTTACAAAATACAAGAGCCCGATAACTGCAAGCCAGGCAATACCGGACCAGGCCAGTACTTTCTTTGGACCATATGCATCAACTAATCTGCCTGACAAGTAGCTGCCTACAACTGCCCCCAATGATTGCACGGCATAGACCACAAAAAATGCCTGCACGCTCAAATGAATCTGTTCACGTGCGAATAAGAAAAGAAAAACGATGACTGCGTTAATCGCATCAGCATAACAAAACATCGACAGCAGGAAATAAAAGAAAGACTTATGCTTTTTAACGTGTTTGAACGTGTAACGTACATTTCTGATGCTGTCACGAATGTGCGTCCAAGTAGAAATGTGCGTTTTTCTTGACTTTGGCTCATAAATACCCAGAAAAGTGAACAAGGAAAACACGAAAAACATTATTGCTGTAGCGGTAAAGATTGCGCGTGCACCTTCTGCTGTTTCCCAGCCTAATTTGACAAGCAGCAACGCTGCAATGGCAAGCGAGATTAATGTGCCTATGTAGCCCATTGCTGTTCCAATGCCGGAAACATTTCCTACCTCAGAATGCCTGGCAATCTTGCCAAGCAGTGCATTATAGGTTGTTAATGCGGCATGGTAGGAAAAATTTGCTAAAAATCCTGCAACAAGCGCCCATGCCAGAGGAGCAATTCCAACCAGCCACGTCAAAAGACAGCAAACAACAGTAAAAAAGACGATAAATGGCATTCTCCTGCCAATCACATCGCTCCAAGCGCCAATAACTGGCACAATAAAACCAACAGCAAGCATGCTTAAGCCAAACACAAGCCCAATCTGGAACTCGTTTCCGCCCAAGAAAGTCTTAACGTAGAACGGAAAGAAGAACGTAACGAACAGCGCTGAGAAAATGGTATTCGCGAGGTCATACATACCCCAAGCAAAAACCTCTTTTTTGTTCATAACGGGACTGAGCAGAATGTCGTTTTTAAAAGTGTCGAAAAGAAAGCTATATTAATCACTTAGGCAATGTAAAAACATGAGCCACGACAGAAAGCTTCTTTTTACCGCATTTGTCAGCCTAATAGTGCTTCTGTCTATTGGTACGTTTACTTTCAAGCACATAGAAGGGTGGACAACATTAAACGCGTTCTATTTCAGCAGCATGACCATGCTAACAGTCGGATATGGAGATGTTGCTCCGCACACACCTGCAGGTAAACTTGCCGCGGTCATATTTGCTTTTATGTCAGTAGGAATTGCGCTGTATGCAGTCAATCTTGTAGCGCGCTTGGCATTTAGACAAAAATTAGAAAGCATTCGCTGGCTAAGGAAAAAATAAATTAGTTATTAAAACGCTTTAACTTCTCATCCCAGTTGATTGTAAAATTATCAGTATCAAGGCAGGTCACCTGCATTTCTTCTACAATTACTTGAACCGTCTGGGAATCAATCATTGCACTGTTCAAGTTCATAACGGACAAAATCCATCCTTTAAACAACCTGCCGCCCACATACTCAAAGCGAATATCTTTTTTAACTTCAATTGGACGACGCGTCAACTGTTCATCAAAACCAGTCCAAGTAAGATTGTAACATGGCGCATTCTTTACTGCTTCTTCAAGTTGAGGAAACATCTTATGCGCAGCGCCAATAGTCAAGTCAACAGAAATATTTTCTATTATGTTTCCAGTGATTGAGTTGGCGTCATTAGTCTGATTTTCAACTATTGAAATTTCGGTTTGATTTGTCAGGTTTTCAGATACCTCAATGGAGATTTTGGGCTTTTTTGTCATGTTTTTTGGAACTACAGTCGCGTATGCAACTGTATTGTTTGTCTGCACAACTTCAGAAGTATACGTTGTCTCATTTTTATCTTCAGGAACGAACTGAATACACGCTGTAACAAGCAATAACACGACCACGCCCCAAAATACTTTCATATGCTGCCGTCTATAACCACGCTATAAAAACTTTACCTGCAAACCTTTTTATAGAGTACAATACAGAATATATGTTTAAAAAGAGGTAAATTATGGTTTATTCATTCAGCAAGTTAGTGTTCTGGCCACTCTTATCGCTCTTCATCAAAAAAATAGACGGCATTGAGAATCTCCCTAAAAAACCGTTTATCATTGCAGCCAACCATTCCAGTTATATTGATGGGGTGATACTTATTTTTCTGCTCGCATGGCACAGAAACATGCAGCTGTGCACGTTTGCAACTAATGAAAAATTCTTAGGATCATTTTGGAATATGGTATTCAATCACTTTGGTGCCATCAGAATAAACGGCAGCATAGAAAAAGCCCGTACAGCACTCAAACAAGGCAGGTGCATAGGCGTTTTTCCTGAAGGGCAACGTACATTTACGGGAGACGTGCAGAAAGTCACGCACACTGGACTTGGTGTTTTGGCATTGTTGAATAAAGTACCAGTCGTTCCTGTTGGATTGAATACGTGGCATTTTTGGAACAGATATCGCGCAATGCCAAATTTCAGAAAAGATATTGTAATCACAATAGGAAAGCCAATGACATTTAAGCAAAAGCCAACAAAACAGAATTTTGGAAAAGTAACCCAAATGGTCATGAAAGAGGTGAAACGCATTGCGCGAATATCTCACTCTTGAACAACTCAGAAAGTTCACTTTTGACAAGATTGAACGACTGCAAAATTTGCGCTTCAGAGCAACCTGCAGATTCATGCTTCCGGCTACTCCATTCTATGCACGATTGTTCAAACAATATGGCGTAGATCCTTTCACGCTTAAAAACGTGGAAGACTGGCACGCAAAAGGGCTGCCGCTAATTAAAAAAACAACTTACATGAAAAATCCAGAAGATTTTGTTGTCAAGCCAGACTTAAACAAAATATTCTCTGATTATTTTTCCTACTTGGACAATCAGGATGAATATGGAAGCGCTGTTCAGTTGCTTTTCTCCAGCCATAAAAAAGAGATGCTGAAAAATTATTATATGCCAAAAATGCTTATTTTCTCAGGAGGAACTGAAAGCGGCAACCCAACACCGGTATTTTTGACCGGAGCACAGAAATTCGACACACTGATGGGTATTTTGAAGATAATTGGAGACATAACACTTGAACATATTTCTTCCGACAGAAAAGTTGGCATGAATGTGTTTCCTTATGCTCCACATTTAGGCTGGCACGCTGTGCACCATGCACTTGACATCAATGCAGACTTGAACTTATGCACGGCAGCAGGCGGAGCAATGCCTACAGAAAGATTAATTGATCTTGCAGGCAAAGCGCAGCCAAACATTATTTGCGGAATGAGCGATTATTTGAGAAACAGATTTTTGCCAATGGCAATCGAGAAAAAAATAAAACTTCCGGAGCAAGTGCTGTTCATCAACGGCGCACAAAAAATGGTAGACTCAGAACGCGAAAAAATAACAGAACTGGCGCGCAAAGTAGGCGTACGGCAGGCAATTGTGCTTGACTTGTACGGCGCAAGCGAGCTGAAAGAAGCATTACTGCCTGAATGCTCGCCAGGTAGCGGCTACCATCATGTCGCTCCACTGAGTGCGATAATTAAAACAGTTGAAGTCAATCATGCTACCAGTGAAGTCATTGATGAATGGAATTTCTCACCAAACGGCTATGCTGCAAGCTGGAACACAGATGGAGCAGGCACACTATTGGCCGGTTACTTTATCGGCGATAAATATGACAGTGTTGTGCAGGAAAAATGCCCACAATGCCAGCTCAATGTAACGCGTGTTTTTGGCATTAACAGAATACGTGAAGTAGAAGCGCAATGGAAACTAACTGGCATGGTAGAAGAAAAAGTCAAGGGAACGCGCGTCAATTTAGTTGCGATACGAGACAGAGCGCTGTCATTATCGGAAGTCAAAGAAGCACAAGTTTACCTGAACAGGAAAAAAGGACTGCTTGAAGTGCGCTTTATATCAGACACTCCTGCGAAAGCAAAACAAAAACTCACTATGCTCTTTGCCGGCTCGGAAATACGGCCGAAATTTGTTGCCAGCACATTGCAGAAACTACAAGGCGAAAAAATAAAGTTTGAGGGAATAAAAGTAGAATGAATCTCGATCCATTCTTTCACGCGAAAAGCATCGCTATAATTGGCGCTGCACGAGAAACAGGCAAAATAGGCAATACCATCCTAAAACAATTAATGGGTAGAGATTTCAAACTGTATCCAGTCAATCCAAACGCTGATAACATACTTGGAATGAAATGCTACGCGAGCGTGCTGCAGATTCCGGCAAAAGTCGAGCTTGCAGTCATAGCAACACCTGGTGCAACAGTGCCAGTCATACTCGACCAGTGCGGCAAAAAAGGAATCAAACACGTTGTTATCATTTCAGCAGGATTTAAAGAAATTGGAAACACAAAACTCGAGAAAGAACTGCAGGACAAGCTGAAAGGAAACGGAAT
>CAZNFZ010000006.1:0-3425 GCA_964572665.1 uncultured Methanosarcinales archaeon | reverse complement strand
GCCGTTTTCTCGCCAGTTTTCCACCAAATACTTGTAGACGCCCATGTGTTTGCGGGTATAGTGGGGGGTTTTTAAAGGTTTCGAGTGTTTGGTGTACAAAGAAAAATATTCAAAGAATTATAGAGCTGATCCGCAAAACCTGCACATCAATACTTGTTTCTTGTTGTCAAATGTGGCATCTCTGTCATAATGAATGATGTGCTGGCATCCTTTGCAATGTGGCTCTACCAGGTCTACCGTATCAAAGTATCTTATTGGTTCCATAATAGTTGCCCTCCAGTAACTGCCCTCTTTTCAGATATAGATAGTATTTGGTAAGTTCTCAGTGTTTTATATTTAACCTGTAGATTTTATATAAATTGTAAAGAATCGCTTGATTTTGTTATTTATTTCAGGTGTATTTAGAATCCGGCAAGTGAGCTCTGTTTTGTAGTGCTGCTCAAATCATCTACTGTGATGCCAAGCACTGCGAATATTCTTTCAACACCTGGCAGGACTTGGTTCTGTATATAGTACTCGCCGTCGTATTCGTCTTGTGTTGTTTCGTCAGGCAGTTTTACTTTATCTCTAATCTTTCCTTTGCCTTTGACAACAACGTAATGTATGACGCTTCCTGCTCCTACTGATTGGCCTTTTGCTTCCATTCTTTGTGCAGCTGCTACGTGCGGTCCAATGGAGGTGTATGCGCCAGTGCCTTTTGACAGGGCAGTGTGAACAATAACTTTGTCCAATGGAGTGATGTTCTTGCGCAGTTCTTCAACTACTGTTCTCACGTAGTCTTTTGCTTTTTTGGCGTCGTGTTCTTTCAAAATTATTTCAAGGACTTTTCTTTGGACGTCTTTTGCTACCGCGCTCCAGTTTCTTCTGACGCTTTCAAAGCCTTTAATTTTCATGTTATTTTTGTCATCTATTAGCGCGTATTTTTTCTTCGCGCCTGATTCTGCTGCTTTCAAGCTGACAAAAATGCCTGCAGGGTAATGGCCTTCGTAATCAAGTTCCATCAATCCGGGCAAGTCTTTGTTGATCTTATCCATTAGTGCCAGTGCGTCTTCTTTTGTTTTCTTTTCAAGAAGTAAAAAGACCGAATCAGTGTCTGAATACAATACTGTAAATCCCGTCTGCTGGGCTGTTTCGATTGCTTTGTGGATGTAGTGGCGTGCCCATGCTGTTGTGCTTTCCGCGCATTCTATACAATAGTAGCGTGCTGGTGCAAATCCCATGTAGCCGTAGAAGCTGTTTGCTAGAACTTTCAACGCTTCTGAGCGTGCAATAAGCAAAGGGTCATTATTTGTCTTCAATTGTTTTTTTAATTCTCCTCTGCGTACTATGAGGTCTGAAATTACTGTGCTGAATAGTCCTTTTATTTTGCCGCAGTACCAGAATGTTCCTCTTTCTGTTTCCACTTTTGGTGAATCTTTGCAGCAATCGCAGTTTAGTGTGCCTTTGCTGATATTATGAGATGCAATAATGCTGGGATATAAGCTTCTAAAGTCAAAGACGACAATGTTTTGGTAGAATCCTGGTTTTGGTTCGTATACAAATGCGCCTTTTATTCTGTCTGACATGCGCGATAGTTCGTCGCGTTTATTTGGACGGTTGAGTAGTATTTCATTGCGTGCGCTTGCTTGGTTCATTAAGTACCATTCTACAAATGTTGAGAAGGTCATTCGGTTTATGTCGTATGGAGGTAATCTGATGATTCTTACAAACTCAATTAGGTTTGGCATTACTTTTTCTGTGAGTTTATATGTTAAAACGCAGTCCTGCAAGTTATATCTGCAGTATTCTTCAAGTTCTTTGCCTCCTTTGTCCCAGGTTTTGAAGAAAGTTTCCATGTCCACTTTGTGTTTTCTTTCTCCAAGCAATTCTCCTGCTACGGCATCAAGAGAGTAGCTGTCTGTTTTGAGCGAGCGCGCAATTACTTTTCTGATAAATTTAAAGATGTCGATGTGAGCTAAGCCCGTAATTTTTGCTTCTGTCTGTTGTTTTCCAATAATTTCTAGTGTGCTGTAGTCAAGGCCGAGGTCGAGTTTGACTTTGTTGACTTTCGCTCGTTCGTCCAGATACGGAAAGTCAAAACCGTCGGTGAAGTAGCCGACAATCATATCAGGGCCGTAATCGTTTACGAGTTCTACAAATCTTTGCAGCATGTCTGCTTCTGTTGGGACGAATTCGATGTACTTTTCGTTTGTTTCAAATTTTTTGTACGTTATAACGCGCGAGAAATCTTTTCCATATAGGCCAATCATTAGAATTGGATTTTTCTTGGCATTAATTTTGTTTTCAGGGTTGTATGTTTCTATGTCAACTGCCAGCAGTCTCGGTTGTAATGTCGTGTCATTTTCAGGAGTTATTTTATCTGCTTTAATGCAAGGCACTTTTGATTTTGCCGGTACTTCCGTGCCTTCAACTGTTGTAAGCGTTAATGGAATAATGCCTTTGTCAATTACGTATCTGCGCGTAAAGAGGATATCGTATTCGTATACTTCAACACCAAGTTCTTTTGCAAGGTCTTTCAACACCGGAATTGCTTTTGGTATGTTTACAAAGACTTTGAACGCTTCAATTTGGTGTTCGTTGAGATTCTTTTTTACTTTTTCAACGCGCACAACATGATGGTCGTCTTGCTTCAATGCTTCCAGCACTTTCACGTCAACATTTCCAACAACATAGAAATACGGTTCAAAGTTTTCGTCAAGGACGCAAATCTGTTTGCCTTCTGTTGTGCGGCCATAGAGTTGTATGATTGCCTTGCCGTCCTTTACAGTATAAGCGATGTCTGTCGGATAAAAACTGGTTTTCACAAGAATTATTGCTGAGTGTTTGGTTTTAAACCTTCCGCACATTTGCGGACAGCTTGTTCAAGCTGTGACAGAGTGAAAGGCTTTGGAATAACAACCGCTTCAGGCGTACGGTTAGCTTCGAGAAAGCCGCCGTCAATCATAATTATCGGCTTGTTATGCGCGCGTGCCGCGTTGTAAACGTCATATCCACCTTTACTAACATCGCTAATAACCATGTCTGCTTCTTTAATGTGCGCGATCGCGTCAGCTGCTATCATCTCATAGTTCATGGTGTACCCAAACGTGGTACGCAGAATTTGCGCAGTCATAGTGCCCACGACTGCGTCATAAAGGTAGCCGACAGCGTGTAGTTTCTTTGATGTCTCTTCACTCATAACCAAAGAGAGAATTCGATGACTTAAAAATCTTTCCACTTTAACCACGAAAAAGTAACAACAATTCTCTTAGTAACCTTTTTAAACATAGATAAGCTCTTGAGCGTATGGCCTTGCCAAAAGAGGTGCTGCCTTCGGGTGTTTCGCAGCGATGCCCAAAATGTCACAAGATGACGTTTTCGTTTGACCCTGAAAACAACAGAATGATGTGCAGTGCCTGTGGCTATGAAGCTAAGTTAAGAGTGTG
>CAZNFZ010000005.1:0-23150 GCA_964572665.1 uncultured Methanosarcinales archaeon | reverse complement strand
GAAGGAGCACAACTCAGAGACATCGGCAAAATAGGTGCAATCCTTCGCTACCAAATAGAATGACCTTATTAGAACAAGCATACCAGGAACTGTATCCAAGCGGCACTTCTTCTCAGTTCACAGTAAAGTACAGCGGCAGATTCAAAGGATACAACGGAAACATCAGAATGAGATCAGGGGAAATAACAGTCAACATGAGCAGGCAATGGAAAGGAGTAAGTCCCGATATCCAGAAAGGATTGATGCAGGAACTTCTTGTGCGGTTATTCAAGACAAAAAAACAGACAATCAACATGGAACTGTACCACCATTTCATCAAGAGCTTGTCCTCTTTTGCACCAAAAACGCACACGCACCCGGTTCTTGAAGAAAGCTTCACGCGAGTCAATGACGAATTTTTCAACGGCATGATGAACCAGCCGAATTTGAAAATAGGAAATGGCGTGAATAGATTAGGCACGTATGCGTATGCAACAGATACCATAACTATCAGCAAGATTTTGCTTGATGATGGCAAGTTAATGGATTATGTTATGTATCACGAAATGCTGCACAAAAAACACCAGTACAAGTCAACACCTGGAAGACATTTGCACCACAGCACACAATTCAAGAGCGATGAAGCGCGATTTCCTAACGCAGAACAACTGGAACTGGAATTGAACAAATTAGTCAGAAAGAACAAACATCGGAGCTTATTCTGGTAAGATTTTTAAAGGACCTATCTACTGCAGAATATATATGGTAAGAATATTGGCCGCAGGAGATTTCCATGGAGACAAGCAGACAGCAGTCTACCTAGCAAATAAGGCAGTGTATGAGAAGGCTGATTTGATTGTGCTCAATGGAGATATTGTTGAAGAAGATTCTACTGAAGGAGTAATGTATCATTTTGTGAAAACCGGCAAACCAGTTTTCTTAGTGCCGGGCAACCACGACTGGTTTGCCACTGACTTTTTAGCAGCACAATACAAGGCAATAAACCTGCACGGCAAAAGTGTGCAAAGAGATAACATAGCACTGCTCGGCTGTGGCGGCACAAATGCCGGCATAAACATGCTCACTGAAAAAGAGATTTATGACACTATAAAAGAAATTGACAAAGGATTAACTGCACCCAAAAAAATATTGGTTACACACATCCATCCGTCAGGCAGCTTAATGGAATCGTTCTCACAATTTGTCAAAGGAAGCGTTGGATTAAGAAAAGCAATTGAGGCGACCAAGCCAGATGTTGTCGTGTGCGGACACGTCCACGAAGCAGAAGGCATTGAAGAGAAGATTGGCAATACACTTGTCATCAATGTTGGAAAGAAAGGAAAAATAATAGATTTGTAAAAACACACAACCATATCAATTCTTGTGGATTTACGATGTTTAAAGGAACTTTGTCAAATTAAGGAATGCCTTCACGTTGTTCTTCAACGCCATAACATCCTCCTTGACACCGCGCTCAAAACCACTTATGAAAGGAGTGTAAACATATTTCTCAAAAAAAGTTCTCAAAACAAAAAAGCCCGGCTTGCCTTCCCATCTTCCCTCATAATCTGTTTCTAGAATTCCGTCAAAAATCATGATAACTTTGCCTTCCTGCATTTTCACTTTTCTGCCATCACGCTCAATCACGATGTCCTTCACATCCTGGAACTGGGATTTAATCTTGATAACACTCTTGGAATAATCAGTATACTTCTTGAACGGCTCAAACTCCATATCAATCAATTTGCCTTCAGGCCTTGTAGTTTCACCGTGCTTCTTCTCAATCAGCCAGTAGCCTTTGTCAGCCGCCCACTGCTGCATGACCTTGAACAAGTCTTTCATATCAAAAACACCTTGAAAATCCAGACGCTCCTTGTCAACAATAATATTTCTCTCTGCCATCACATAACCTCTTGACCAAGAATTTGCTTAACCACACGCAATAAGTGCAGCGACTTCAGCAAACACATATCTTCCCAGTAGTCAACAATTGTGTATTTAATAATGTATTTCCTATAAAACTCATCCAATGATCTGAGAAACGGAGCAAAGGGCCCAGAGCCGCTAAAACGCCCCTGCCAGTCAAGAACAAGAGTGGGCTCTATTTCAATCAGAAGCTGGCCGTCCTGCACCTTAATCTTCTTCCCATCCTGAATAATCTCAACATCACGCAAGTTGTAAACACGCAAGAAAAACACGAACTCATACCGCACATATTCGGTCACGTTCTTCACACCCTTCATTTTGAATTCGTGCTCCGTGCCAGTAGGACCTGGAAACTTCTGCTTGTACATAGGCATATCAAGCGTGTCAAAATCCTCATCAATAAACCATTTACGCACTGTCTGAAGCAAATCAGAGTAATTAAAAAAGCCGCGGTGCTTTAGGAGCTGCACGGGCTGATCTATGTTTACCATGCCTTAAAAATACGAAATACCATTTATAAACATTTGCAACTATTCCAGTGTACGCTTCAGATAGAATTCACCAAGTTCCTTAGTGGGCATGAAGGTTTCAAGCTTCAAGTAATTCATAACAAGGTCACGGAAACGATATGTATCAGAGTAAATGGTCTTCTTGTGCATGGTAATCTTTGTACGCATTTGACGCTTGACGTAAAAATCCTTGATGTTCTTGAACGGCCACTTTGTCCATTCCTTTTCCCTGTCAATCAGCAAGGCGGAACGGCAGGTGACTTCAAACTCGCCCTTATCTGCCTTAACTTTTTGCCCCTTCCACGCTATTTCCGTATCTTTAAGACCGATAATCTTCCAATCAACATCCATCATGTAATAGAATAAGCTTTTTCCAGGCCCAGCAGGCTTTGTCAAACGCCATCGCAGCCAAATTTCCTTTCCAAACGTTGGATGCTCACGCTGCATGTAATACGTTTCAGGAAACTTAGAATCATCACGGTCGCCCCAGCCTTCTTCAACAATCCAATCATGAATCATTGTGTAAACGTAAGTCAGATTGTACGCGTCACGCACCTGGATAGCCCACTCTGTAACTGGCAAACGATCGCCACCTAAGGTGGTAAACCTGTGGATTATTTTGTTGTCGTTCAGGGTCGGCTGCTGAAATGCCATGCAGTAATTTAAGGAACTGCTGTTTATAAAGATAACGTACTACCCACAAGAGCAAAACTTAATAAATCGTACACAGCGAAGCACACTTATGCTAGTGGGAATTGTTGGAAAAGCAAATGTAGGCAAGAGCACGTTCTTCAAGGCAGCAACCTTAGCAGAAGCGCTGATAGCAAATTACCCGTTTGCAACAATCAAACCCAACAGAGCATTCGCATTCATCAAAATTGACTGTGTGGACACAGAATTAGGCGTGCAGTGCAACCCAAAATACGGCTACTGCGCAAACCACAAACGATTTGTGCCGGTAGAAGTGCTGGATGTTGCAGGACTCGTGCCCGGAGCACACGAAGGAAAAGGAATGGGCAACCAATTCTTAGACGATTTGAGACAGGCAGATGTTTTCATCCACGTTGTAGACATGGCTGGAACAACCAACCAGCGCGGAGAACCAGTAGAGCCAGGAAGCTATGACCCTGCATTTGATATTCGCTTCCTAGAAGTTGAATTAGACATGTGGATTTTAGGAATCATCCACAGAGGCTGGGACAAGTTTGCACGCGTCGTCCAACAAGAAAAAGCAAAATTGTCAACTGCAATGGCGAAACAACTATCAGGATTAAACGTCACTGAAGTAATTGTTCAGGAAGCTATGACAAAACTAAACCTTGACCCAGAAAAACCATCAATATGGACTGATCAGAACTTACTCGACATTGCCAAGCACATCAGAAAAAGAACAAAACCAATGCTGGTTGTTGCGAACAAGATGGACCTGCCAACCGCGCAGGCAAATCTAGAACTCTGCAAGAAAGAATTCCCAGAATATTCAATTATTCCGTGCTCAGGAGATTCTGAATTAGCATTAAAAGAAGCAGCAAAAGCAGGCCTCATAAAGTACCTTCCCGGAGAGTCAACATTTGAAATGAGCGATAAGCTAAATGAAAATCAGAAGAGAGCGTTAATGTTCATCAAACAGAATGTTTTGGACAAATACGGCAGCACGGGAGTGCAGAAAGCACTGGATACTGCCGTGCTAGAACTATTGAAGTATATTGCCATCTTCCCAGGAGGAGTAGGCAAATTAGGAGACAGCCAGGGAAGAATCCTGCCAGACTGCTTTTTACTGCCGCCAAACAGCACAGCATTAGACTTTGCCGCGCACATTCATACAGACCTTGCAAAGAATTTTGTTGCGGCAATTGACGTCAAGAGCAAACGCAAGATTGCCAAAGACACTCCGCTAAAAAACAGAGACGTTATTGAGATTATGACGTCAAAATAGGCTCAATCACGATCATACTTCTGCCGAATCTCGGACTCGGAATCCACGCTTTTTTGAAATGATCATCTGAAATATGATGCTGCAAACCCCAAGGATCACAGATAAGAAGACCTTCCTTTGTATAGCCACGGATAAGAATCATATGCGTTCCGATTTCACGCGTCCTATAGAATTTGCCAGCCAACACTTCCGCAATAACAGGCATGCCGTGCCGCACATAATGCTTGATAAGCTTCAAGTCGGCATTTTTTCTTCGAAAATACTTTTTTGTTTTTAACGCCTTTTTTTCATGCTGCTTGTACAATCTTGCAAGCTCAGTCGTCCAAACGCCCCAATCGTCCAACTCGCCATTCCAATAGGTTGTGACTTTGAAACCTCTTTTGATAAGAGGCATTGCGATGCAGGCATCGCACAACCCCTCATAGCTTTTGCTTAACTGCGCTTCCTTGTAGAACTTCAATTCATCAATACGCACTTCATAATAATGCAAGACCATTCTCACACACGCAGCAAGACAAGTCACTGGAGAACGCTGGTGAAAACACTCAACAGGAATCACGTGCTCACGTTTTAGGAATGCACGACCGCGCGCAGTCTTTGAAACTGCCAAAAAACGCTCATATGTTTCGTAAGGATGCAATGGACAGCTTGAATTACGCATCGAGAATCGCCTCATTAGATTGCGCATATGCGATTCTCGGGCCTAGAAAATTGCCACAACTATGATTAATTTTTGGCAATTTTCTACGCATCTAACACCCCTAAGTTTTTGTCTACAATGAGGAATGAAATTACCTTGTTCTTGCCAAGATGTTTTGCTCTGTATAATGCGCGATCGGCCTCTTTGATAAGCGTTTCCCGTGAAACAGAACTGTTCATACAAGTGATAAGGCCAATACTGATGGTTAAGTCGCAATTCTTTTCAATTTCACCACGCAGTTTTTCTGCAACATCCTTTGCCTCACTTTGTGAATAATTGGGAAGCACGACCATAAACTCCTCGCCGCCATACCGGCAGCACAAAGCACTTTTTGGCGAGAAATTCTTGATAATCTCGGCAACAATCCGCAAGACACGGTCACCTTCCGGATGACCCTTCGTGTCATTGTAATTTTTAAAATTGTCAACATCGAGCATTGCAAGACTAATGGGCCCATTTTTAGAAGACAAGTCAGCAATAAGACCATCAACTTTCCTTGCCAAGTCTGAACGATTGTTGAGCCCAGTCAATGCATCAGTAACTGCAGACTCCTGCACTTTTTCGAACTGGGAAAGACGGGAAAGCACGGAAATAAGTTCGTAAAGAACTTCTGAAATGCTGTCAAGAGGAGGAAAGTGCTCTGCAGTGCAAATAGCATAGCCGATAAGCTCTCTGTCGAGAGTCAATGGAAAGCCCGCAACACATTTAGGCAGCTTATCACGGTCCTTAATGCCTTCAAGCAAAAAGTCTGATTGGACATTTTGAATTGTGCACGTCGATTTAGTGCCTTTCACCTGAGCGATAACGCGCTGCTCAACTGCCGCACCTGCTTCTGACACGTCAAAGTTCCGCGCTTTCTTATTGTACGCATAAAAGAATACATTGCTTAACTTGAACTTGTGCGCCAAGAACTGCACCGAAGTATAAAGTGCCTTATCAACATCCTGCACGTGTGCAATAGATTGAGAAAACTCAAGCAGCAGTTTTGCACGCGACAAAGACTCATTTAGAATCGCTTCAGATTTGCCTGCAGTTGCGACCTGCTTGACTGCAAGCTCTATCCATTGCGCGCTTTCATCCTGCCAGATAGGCAGCTTCTGCCTCGCATCAGCAAGCTCTTCATCAAACGCGTGTGTTTCATCAGTGCGGAACGGACCCACTGTAATTTGACTGCCATCAATGGAAACAGAAATATAGCGAACACCTGGAATTGTTGAATACGGTGCATCGTTTTTACGATTACGCAATTCCTGAAAGAAAGGCATCTTGCCAAAAACTGCCTGCTCGCAAACGATTGGCACTTTGAGCTGGGCAGACAATTGCTCCATTAACTCACGCCACACCTCAGTTTTAACACATGCCGGAAGCATTTATTGTTTACAGAAATCAGACAATTTAAAGTTTCCTGTTGCCCGGACCAGAGTAGCTTACATTCTCGTCATCTTCACGACGATAAACTGAGCCAGACATGCGCTCTTCGATAACGTGCGCTGCAATGCCTGCAGTCCTTGGAATAATGAAAAATGCACGTGCAGACTGCCACGGGAAGCCAAGGTCGCTGATAATGGCAGCAATAGCGCCGTCGATATTGAGATGAAGCACTTTCTTTGTCTGACTGCAAAGCTCCTTGTCGACTTCTTTAGCAAATTTGATGTGCTTGCCAGCCAGCTTATGCTTTTCAGCAAGCGCGAATAAAGGAGCAACTCTTGGATCCTGGTCGTAATGCTTATGGCCATAACCAGCCACACGCTCTTTTCTGGCAGTCATGCTTTTTACGAGCTCTTCTGCAGACCTTCCCGCATTATCCTGGAAAATTCTGGCAGCCTGCTCAACAGCACCACCGTGATAATCACCAATGGCAAGAGTACCAGCTGCAACAGCCGCGTTAATTGGGTTGCCTGCACTCTGCACAATGCGCGCAGTAGTAATTGAAGGCACTTGAATGCCGTGCTCTGCAGCACTGACAAAAATCGCATCTAAAATTTCTCGCTCTCCTTTTTTCGGCAGATCGCCCTTCAGTAACAGGCAAATCATA
Source organism: uncultured Methanosarcinales archaeon (assembly GCA_964572665.1). Taxonomy (GTDB): domain Archaea; phylum Nanobdellota; class Nanobdellia; order Woesearchaeales; family ARS49; genus CABMGU01. Next base: position 16,065 of record CAZNFZ010000005.1, on the reverse strand, counting down.
TCAGTAAAAGAAATCTTACCAACTAAGGAAGAAACATCGTAGCCGCGCACACTGGCGCCCTTATCAGAAACCTTTGAAATCTTTGTATCCCATTTCATAATGCATCTCTTATAACATTGCCAAGCTCATGATGCTGTTCGGCAATTAATGCGCCTGCTTTACGCAACTTGTCAATTTTATCTGAAGGCCTGCCCTTGCCGCGCTCAATAATCGCACCAGCGTGGCCGAACTGGACACCAGACGGCATCTTCTCGGCAAACTTGCCGCCGATAAATACTCCTAACGGCTTTGTGAATTCCTTGTTTTTTAATACTTCCGCAATTTGATCTTCATACGTTCCACCAATCTCTCCAAAGATTACAACCGCCTTAGTTTCCTTGTCTTTTTCGAACATCCTCAACAAATCAGCATAGACAGAACCGACCAAAATTTCTCCACCCATTCCAATAACAGTACTTTGGCCAAGACCGGCCTGGCGAACAACCCATGCAGTCTCATTTGTCATTCCGCCGCTCTTGGAAATAATGCCAATATTCCCTTTCTTGTAAATGCGCGCTACCATATCAGGCAAGCCGCCAATAGGACCGATTCTTGAGAGTCCGGGACTAAGCATTCCAACAGAAGCTGGACCAACAAGCACTGCTTTCTTTTCCCTTGCTTTAGCAATCATTGCAGCAGCATCGTGCAGTGGAACGTTCTCTGTAAAGACAAGAACGAAAGGAATATTGTTATCTAATGCCTCAAAGACGGCGCTTTTTGCAAACAATGGCGGGACAACAATAAATGATGCATTTATTTCGTGCTTTTCTTTTGCTTCTTTGACAGAATTGTAGACTGGCACGCCGTGCACTTCCTGGCCGCCCTTGCCCGGAGTTACTCCAGCAAGAACTTTTGTACCGTACTTTAACATGAGCTCTGTTGCCATCACGCCAGTACTGCCCGTAATTCCCTGGACAACAACTTTTGTATTCTTATCTAGCAGAATTGCCATTTTTCCTCATTTTCTTAACAATAATTTCAGCAGTAGCGGTCAAGGGAGTTTCCGCGCCATACACTTCAACATCCCAGCCGTGCTTTTTTGCAGCGTTCTTCAAAATAGCAAGACCTTCCTTCTCGTATGGACCGGCACGCCTTACAACAATTGGGAATTTTGGCTTCACTTCCTCGAATGCCTTGACAATGCCCGTCATCATCGTATCAACTCTAGAGAAATTCGCAATTGCGCCAACAATCCAGCAGCCCTTGATGCCTGGCTTGGTGATTGCCTGCTTTGTAAGAATATACATTTTTTCATCACTAGGATCGCCACTGAACTCTGTATAATTTGCAGGCTTGCCACCAGCATCAATCAATGCATCCATGCAAGTAATGCTGCCGCCACCACCGGCAGCGAGAAATGCCACGTCACCATCAAGCTCAATGTACTTAACTGTGCCATGATAGTCAAGATCGTTGGCTGTCTTTACTGCCTTTTCACGCATTGTCAAAGGCCTGCCAAAGCTTGCAGGACGCTCAGCGTATGTGCTGTCTTTGTGACGGCCTAACGCGAAATCGTCAAGTTCAATATGCGCGTCAAGACAGACAAAACCGGATTTCGTCTGCGCAATAGGATTAATTTCAAGCAACTTGCAGTCTTCTTTGACGAAAACATTCCAGAGCTGAGATAATAATGGCGCTAATGCTTTATTTTCTTTTAGAAATTTGGCAGATTCTGACTCAGAAAGGCCAGTGAGCTCGTTAATTACGAGCTTTTTGACATTTTTCTGCTCTTCAATACCAGTGCCTCCTTCAGCACTGAACAGCACAATCGGCGAACGGGAATCGGTATCAAACAAGAAGCCGACATAAAATTGCTTTTGCATGTCAACAAGCTCCTCAACAAGAACGCTCTTGACTTCCTCGCCTTTCAAAGATGAGCTGAGAAGTTTTTTTACTGCATCATCAGCCTGCTTCTTGTTCTTACAGATTTTAATTCCGCCAAGGTCGGCGCGCTTGCCAAATAGGACTTGTGCTTTTACGACACAAGGAAATGAAACTGAGGACTTACTTGTAAGAAGAACTCCTTTTGGTACTGCAACGCCGTGCTTTTGCAGCAAAGCTTTTGCCTCGTATTCGTATAAACGCATGATTGTAAGGCTTGTGAGCTAATTATTAAATCTTATGATGTTCATAGAAAGACTTAAAAGCCATCTGCTTCTAAAAATGCACATGGGTTCATTGTCAAAACTCTACGAGTACCACCACGAAAAAACGAGAAAAACAGAGTTTTCTATTTTAGAAAAAGAACGCGGAGCGCTATTTTCAGAGTGGATAGGCAAGGGCAAGAAGATAATGGATATTGGCTGCAGGGATGGAACGCTCACACGCTATTTCACTAAAGGAAACGACGTTCTTGGAATTGATATTGACACTAAAATGCTTGAAGCAGCAAAAAAGAAGCTCAGCATAAAAACAAAGCTGATGGACTTGAATGATAACTGGGACGTCAAAGAAAAATTTGACGCCATCGTTGCAGCAGAAGTTGTTGAACACCTGTATTATCCTGACTTAATCTGCAAAAAAGTTGCTGAACACTTGAAGCCCGGCGGAGTGTTTATTGGCTCAGTGCCAAACGCGTACAACATAAAGAACAGGATACGCTATTTGTTTGGGATACAGAAGAATACGCCGCTGGAAGACAGAACGCACATCAACCAGTTCTCATACAAGATTCTCAAGAATGTGCTTGAACAGCATTTCTCTAAAGTTGAGCTTATTGGGCTGGCATCGGGAATGTCCGGCACGATTGCGCGAATGTTTCCCAATTTAGGCTCATTCATTCTCACCTGGCGGTGTGAGAAATGAGCAAAAAACACTTTGAAGAAAAATATTGGGAGCACCACACCCAACAGCTTGAAGAAAGGCACAAACTAGCATTATCACTCATTGGACAGCCGGAAAGCATACTTGATTTGGGCTGCGGAGACGTCTTTTTCCTAAGAAACGTTAACGCGCAAAATAAAATAGGACTGGAATTGTCAAAAACAGCAGTTGCGGCAGCCAAGAAGAAAGGCACTAATGCACGTGTGTTTGATTTTGAACACGAAAAACTGCCATTCAAAACAAATGAGTTTGATGTTGTAACATTATTGGACGTGCTTGAACACACATTCCAGCCAGATGTCCAGCTCAGGAACGCGGCACGCGTTGGGAAAAAAGTAGTCATTACCGTGCCAAATTTTGCATTTGCAATTTCACGCCTTCAAGCATTGTTTGGAGGAGTACCATCTGTGCTCGGCGAGAGAAAAGGCCATTGCTTCTACTTCACACGCAGAAAATTGCACGAAATATGCAGAAGGGCTGGTGTGCGCATACTAAGCCAAAAATATTACTTCCCACTCATGCACGTTCCAATTATAGGATGGCTGACAACGGCATTTGGCAATTTGCTTCCAGGATTTTTTTCAACAGAATTTGCAGTAATGGGTGAGAAAAAATGAATATATGGCAATTTGCACTGAAATCAATAACCTATTCACCCTTGCGCGCACTGGAATATGAAGAAGTTCAGAAAAACGCCCTTTCAGGAAAAGTGCTTGACTTGGGTGGCGGCAGCAAGGCATCTTACAATCCACTTTTCAAGGGAAGCTTTGATGTTGTCTCATTAAACATTGATGAACGCTTGCAGCCAACACATATTGCAGACATCACCAAGCCATTTCCTCTGAAAGATCACGAATTTGATGCTGCCATCAGCTTCAATACTTTTGAGCATATTCCTGAATTCGAGATGACTTTTAAGGAAACCTCCAGAGTGCTCAAAAAAGGTGGACGATTCATTTTCTCAACGCCATTCCTTCATCAAGTGCACGGATCGCCAAACGACTACTGGAGGTACACCGGATCTGCGCTTGAAAATCTGCTTTCCAAGAACGGATTCAAAGTAAAGCACATAATTCCATTAGGCAGAGGGATATTTGTTGCGCGGTATTCATTACTTTATGTAGCAATTCCGCGATTCCTACGGCCATTCTTTGCAGCATGGGCGTGGTTTTTAGATAGCACGCTGGCAACGCTATCTTCACGCTACAGAAAATTGTGCACGCAAGATAATTATCCGCTTGGATATTTCGTGTACGCAGAAAAACATTAGTATAAACTCTTCCACGCAATAATACAATAGACAAGATTTGAAATTCCCTTGGCAGCAACAAGACCATACATGCCATAGAATGGGACTAATGCCAGCAATGCAACAATTTCAACAGCAGCGTACAACGCATTAATAGTGTACAGCTTCTTTTTCTGCCGGTGCGCTTCTTGTACTCTGGTAAGAACAAATGCAACTGCGCGCGGAATTCCCACCAGAAGGAAAAGCTGAGCCAACAGCACTGCGTCACGATACTGCTCAGAGAAGAAAAATGGAATAATTATCGGTGCAATTATTGCAGCAGTTCCTGCCATCACGACAAAGAATAATATCAACTTTGGAATATGTCTGATGACACGCCCGTAAATAACTTCTTTTTTATCTGTTGTGAGCTTTGGAAAGACAAGTGTGCTGATAGTTTTTGAAACAGCATACATTTGCTCAGACATGGCAGCTGCAATTGAATAAACTGCAGTTGCCGCAAATCCAAGGAAAAATGTAACGATCAGCTTGTCAAAAAAAAATTTGATATTTGGAACAATATTAATAATCGTCATATGACCGCTATATGAAGCAAATTCGGGATCTTCAACGTGATTCCGCATTTTTGACCGTGCAAATAGGAACGCCAGAATATCTCCAAACGACTGCATTATCAGGTAGACAGCAACAATTACGAGAAGGTTTTTGGTGAAAAACAAAGAAACCAACACCCCCATAGTACTGCCAACTTCTGTAATTAATTGAAATGCACAACTCCAGGAAAATTTCTTTCGACCTGCAAAAAATGCGTGCACTACGTCAAAAGAGTACATTATAGGGAAAAAAATAATGGCCACGATGAAAATTGGCCACATACCAGCATACTGAGATTGCTTGAAGTAAAAATAGCAGGAAGTGGCAAGAAGTGCAACTATTCCCAACAAACACCATTTTCTTTTCAGACGGACTCCCTGCATAAACGTGCCTTCCTTATTTTCGGAAACACCTAACAGGACAGCAGTATTTGCTCCCGGCAGTGCAAGAACACTGATTGTTCCGATAACTGCTATTACAAACTGAAACTGACCATAGAACTCTTTGCTTGTCAAGTTAGCAAAGCCAACAGAGAGCAAGAAATAACTCAAGACCAACAGAAATTGTGTTGAGAACATAACTGCCCCACCGCGGACATAGTAAATAACATCGAGATCTGTCCACTTGTTCAAGAAGGAGACAAGGTGATGTCCCTCTTTTCTTATTCTGTTTAACATTTATTAATTTCATGTAAGATGCTATTTAAACATTTTGAATTACTGGAAAGCTTTTTAAGATTGAATTTTTACAAGCACCATAATGACCTCTGATTATTATAAGGAGTATGAAAAAAAGAATCCTGCGAAGTTCAAGCGCAGATTTGGCATAGACCTTTTGAAAGATCCGACTTTTCTTTCATTTATCCAAACAAGAAATAAGTTTATTCTAAGAGTATGTGAAAAACTTGGCAAAAAATTGAAGATTTGCGATGTAGGAGCGGGAACAGGTCTTGCTAGCATTGAATTAAAGAAATCTTTGCCAAAAGGTGATTTTGTTGTTGAAGTTGATTATTCGTCGCATCTGCTCAGCAAATTCAAAAGCGGTGGCCGAGTTTGCGCAGATGGCCTTCAACTTCCGTTCAAGGATAATACTTTTGATATTGTCTTTTGTACGGATTTTCTTCACCATGTTAATGATATAAAACGCGGTGTCAGAGAGATGTTGCGAGTTTCTAAAGATTATGTAATTATTATCGAGCCCAATAAGCTCAATCCGATTTATTTCTTATACGGCTTAGTCAACAAAGAGGAGCGAGGAATTCTTCATGTTGGTTATAAAAAAATGATTAGGATTTTGAGTGATAATAAGTATTCAATACACTTTATTGAGCCTTTTCCTTTTCATTTGTATCTTATGCGGACTCCTTATGCTTGGCTTTCAAAGATATTTGGAGCATTGAAGCTGACCCACCTATTTGCTACTTATGTATTAATCGTCAAGAAATCATAGTTTTTCTAATATTGCGAAGCAGCTTACTCCGAATGGTAATTTTATGCTCCTTGTTATCAACCAATTTTCTATACTCATAAGTGCATATAAAACGCTGTTCAAGACTGGATTTACAGCCTTTAGGTTTTCATTGTGGATTTTAAACAGAGTTCTTAGACGAGAAATAACTAAAAGTGGAAAATATAGAAAAAAATTCCAGTAACTAGAATTCTTTATTACAAATCCGTTTTCTTTTGCGATCTCAAAAATTTCTGGAAGTCTATATCTTTTCCTGTGGTGGTTTATTTCATCACTAGAACTCCATAAGTGCATGAATGCTGGCACAAACAATAGCACATGTCCTCCGGATTTTAGAATTCTGTGCCACTCTTTAAGCGTTTTTGAATCGCTCGATGTGTGTTCAAGAACATCCGATGCTACTAGCGCATCAAAAAAATCTTTTTTAAAGCTGGTTTCTTCAGCGGATTCTCTAAATACCTGAAGCTTTTTTTTCAAGCATTCTTCAACCGCTTTTTCACTGATGTCTATTCCATATATCTCTGGAAAGCCCTGTTCTTTCAGAGTTGTCATCATTGCACCTGCAGCACATCCAACGTCGAGAACACATTTAGCATTAAATTTTTTTAAATAATATAGACTAATTTGTCGTCTGGATTTTACCCACCAATTGGTACGTTCAAATTCGTGGTATGCGCGTTCATATGCAATATCCATTTTATTTTTTCTCCAATACCAATATGTACATCAAATAAGAGCCTATTTTAACTGTTCGATTTTCCTCCACCTTAACTGTTTTGCCAAAAACTTCAATCACTTTTTCTGGAATTCTTGGAAAACGTCCTCTGTCAAATGAAAGCAAAAACTTCGACCATAAACTTTTTTGATTTGGTACAGGAACTGGGTCCACAATAAGAATTCTTCCGTGACGCTTCAGCAAACGCAGAATCTCCTCTCGAAAAACTTTGATTCCCTCTGGAGGAACGTGATGCACAACCGCAAAACACGTTATCCAATCAAAAAGATTTGATTCCTGTGGCACTATAAAATTTTCACTGAATGTTATGAATGTTTTTTTTGAAAATTGTTTTTTTGCATAGTTGAGATGAGGTCCGTGTACATCCACGCCCACATATTTGTTGTCCTCAAACAATCCAGAATATTGTCCAGTTCCGCATCCAAAATCCAGCACGTTTGCATTTTTTGGAATATGTTCCTGAATTATTGATTTTTCTATTTTAAAGTCTGACTGCAGAATTGCACGGAGTTTTATAAAAATCCATGGAATGTCAAAAATGTAGTCTTTTATGCTCATCTAAGACGCCACCACAATTTCAGCATATATGGAATAAGTTTTGCATCACGAGCTACGCTAAATGTGCTTTTTTTGCCTGATTTCCAGACTACTGGGAAGGTAACAATTTTCATCCCATTCTTGTGCGCTCTTATTAATATTTCTGCATCAAAAAACCAGCCGCGTTTGAAAGTTTTGTCATATCTGCATTCCTTCAACAATTTCATCAAACGTTTTCTTTTGAACGCTTTAAAACCACATTGAAAATCGCTGATTGGACATTTGAAAAGTGTCTGCACTATTTTCAAATAAGCTATTGAAATCATTCTCCTAAAAATACCTCTATAAACAATAGACCCTGGCTCGTATCTACTCGCCGTGCCTATATCTGCATTTTGAAATTCTAATTCTGAGAACAATTTGCTGAAGTATTTTTCATTGACTGCAAGGTCAAGATCTGTGAATGCTATAATTGAGCTTTTTGATTTTGGAAACGACCAGAAAAGATTTTCTCTTCTAGATGGGCCATTGTTATACGATATTACATGAATTTCTGGCTTTTGTTTGCTTAGCCTCTTTGCAATCTCAGGTGACCGGTCTGTTGAAGAATCATTGACGAGGTAAATTTCAAAATCATAGCCTTTCTTTTTCAAATAATAATATACACGAAGTGCATTCTGTTCAAGAATCTTTTCTTCATTGTAAACCGGAATAAATACTGAATATTTTGCCATAGATTGTTTTCGCGCTGAATACAAAGCAATACTTTTCTTAATCCCGTCTTCCGCACTTTACGACTCCACCGGTGCGATTGCTCTCCATGTTCTTTGCCATTGAAAAATTTGACTTTTAACAGTATATTTAAATATTGCGCTAAATGGAGAAAAAGGCATGCGCCCTGAAACAAAATGCATTTTTTCATATTCCTTTTTCGCTTTTATTATTTTGACCTTGCTCCACACACCAGCTGGCTTTAACGTTCCGAATAGCGATCAACTTGAACAGATGCCTGTTTTATTGCGCTCAATTGATGCTGATTTTTTGAAAAACGATTGGTTCACAAACAAGGCATCTGAAGGCACTATAAGGTTGGGTTATCTGATTATTGCTTATCCTTTTTTGAAAATCATGAATTATAAGGTAATGCTGATTTTGTTTAACCTTTTAACCGATTTCCTCACAGTCGTTTTCTCAGTTGCTTTGTTCAGGAGACTTACAAAGGAAAAGCTTCCATTGCTTATTTTTGTTGGTCTTTTGATTCTTGGCGTTTCATTTCTATCATTTACAAGCGTTTTAACTCTTTTTTTTATTCCAAGAAAACTTGCCTTTTTGCTCATTTTAATAGGCTTGACTTTAACGGAGTATGAAAAACGCGGAGAATTTTTTTGCTTTTTGTTTGCAGCGCTTCTTCATCCTCATGTAAGTGTGATACTTATAGGCAGCATTTACTTGGCACACATTCTGTTAAAGCCTCATATCACAACCATTGGAACAACAATTGTCAAATCACTTATTTTTGCAATCGCCATCTTTGCTTTTTATTCAAATTACTTCTTGCTTCAATTCAAACAGGGCCATTTGGCTCAGGCAGCATATGAAGTAGCTGCACAAGTCCGTGCGCCTGCATTATTTCATTTTCTTGATGCAGGTTTTCTTATGCAGGCAAGATTTCTTGGCCTTTTAATAACATCTGTTGTGCTTTTCTTTCCCAAGTTATATCGCCAGAAAAACTGGCGCTTCTTGGCCACTATTAATTTGATTTTAATTTGCCTCACATTGATTCATTACTTTTTTACAGATATTATAACAATTCCTTCGATCTCTATGCAGCTTTTAAACCGCGCGACTGACATTTCCTTCTTTATCACCTCATTTTTTGTTGCAAACACACTGGCACGTTTCCTTGCTAAAAATCCTGGTTTTGCTCCATTGCTAATTGCTTTGACTGGATTTACGCCTTTTTTCATCATCTTAGTTCCTTTTCTAATACCAGCCATTCTTGTTTTTCAATGGAAAAAGCTAAGTTTCCCTAAAAAAAAGACACACATATTATTTGGGCTGGCAGGGCTTATAATTTTGGAAATATTATTTGCCGTAATATTTTCCACTCCGCTCAGCTCTTTATTATTAAGTGCTGCTATGGTGCTTCTTGCTATAACTTATACTTTTGCAGGCACTGCTCAGGAATTCTTTATCCAAAAGCACGTTTTCAGTGTTGCTATTTTTATTTTTGTGTTAATAGCAATTCCTGTTTCAATCGATAAGATTGGACAGATAAAACAGGAAAATGCTGTTGCAGAGAAACTAAAATCGTTAACACCCCAAAACGCTGTTCTGTTGGTTGATCCAAGTAGCTACCTTGGAAATCGAGCCAGGTTGCTTGCTGAAAGAGCGGTAGTGGTTGATATGAAAGCTATACCAACCAATTATGAGGGCATTATAGAATGGGGAGCGCGCATAGATGATCTTAAAAAAGTCTACCCTGAACTGCATTCGAATGATGAACTGAAAGAAATTCTTACAAAGTATAATGTTGATTATCTTGTTTACGACAAGGAATTGCAGCTTCCATTTCTAAAAGAAATTGAAAAATTTGATGATCAGCGACTTTACAAAGTAGAATTGCATTAAGTTATTGCTCTACAAAACAAGGAATGCCTTGAATAATTGGATAACTTTTTTTGCAGGATATACAAAATAGTGCATTTCGTCGAAATACGAGTTCCACATGGCAGCTAGGACATACTAGCAGTTCTAGAAGAGCTTGGTCCACTGCTCACACTCTCTCAGATGTTTTGTCTCTTTTTATGATGTTCATACTGTCTCAAAATATTTAATTGTCTTCTTAAGGCCTTCGGTCAGCTTTATTGAGGGCGCCCACTTGAGATTTGACTTGGCAAGCGTGATGTCCGGCTTGCGCTGCCTTGGGTCATCCTGCGGCAAAGACTTGTAGACAATTTTTGACTTGCTATCGGTAAGCGAGATTATTTTTTCGGCTAGCTCCTTGATAGTAAATTCATCAGGATTGCCCAGATTTATCGGACCCATAACATTTGAGTTCATCAGTTTTATGAGACCATCAACAAGGTCAGACACAAAACAGAAACTGCGTGTTTGGGAACCAGTACCGTACACAGTGATTGGCTTGTTGTTCAAAGCCTGTAAAATGAAATTGCTCACTACACGGCCATCATCTGGTGCCATGTTTGGACCATACGTGTTAAAAATACGGGCAATGCGAATGTCAACATTGAACTGCCTGTGGAAGTCCATGCACAATGTTTCAGCCGCACGCTTGCCTTCATCATAACAACTTCTTACGCCGATCGGGTTAACGTGACCCCAATACGATTCTTTCTGTGGGTGTTCTAATGGATCGCCGTACACTTCACTTGTGCTCGCCTGCAGTATTCTTGCCTTGCAAGCGTGCGCAAGCTCCAGCATGTTATGCGTGCCCAACACTGAGGTCTTGAACGTGTAGACAGGATCTTTTTGGTAATGAACTGGTGATGCAGGGCAAGCAAGATTGTATATTTGGTCAGCAGTATCATCGATTGGTTCAGTAATGTCCTGCTGTATGAACTCAAATTTCGGATTCTTCAGAAAAGATTGTATGTTTTTTTTGCTACCAGTGTATAGATTGTCAACACAGACCACTTCGTGGCCATGGCCAAGAAGCACTTTGCACAAATGATAGCCGATAAATCCTGCGCCACCAGTAACAATTATGCGCATTACTTCCTCCCTATAGAACGATAATCAAAACCAAGCCTGCGCATTTCGGCAGGATCAAAGACATTTCTTGCATCAATAAACTTCTTCACTTTCAGTTTTTTCAAGTCTATTGTTTTGTAATCACTCCACTCAGTTGCTAGAATAATAAGGTCAGCGCCTTCAGCAGTCTCATACGCATCTTTGCAATAAGTAACGTCCTTGAGGATTTTTCTTGCATTCTCCACTGCTTGCGGGTCGCATGCGCGAACTTTTGCCCCTTCTTTTTGCAATTCTTCAATAAGCAAACACGCAGGTGAGAGCCTGACGTCATCAGTGTTTGGCTTGAACGCCAGACCTAGCACGGCAATCGTCTTGCCTTTCAACGAACCAAGCAAAGATTTTGCCATATCACGCACGTGACTACGCTGGTATTCGTTGATGCTTACAACCGCTTTCAGCAATGAAGCATCCACTTTGTGTTTTTCAAGAACTGAAATGAAGGCATCAACGTCTTTCGGAAAGCAAAAGCCTCCATAGCCAAGACCTGCATAAAGAAACTCACGCCCAATACGCCTGTCCATACCAACACCATCCATCACCGTCTTGACGTCTGCGTCTGCTTTTTCGCACAACTGGGCAACCATATTGGCAAAACTGATTTTCATCGACAAAAAGCTGTTCGAGGCGTGTTTAATGAGTTCTGCACTGTTCAGATTTGTATGAATGATGGGCGCTTTGATGGGAGCGTAAATTTCCGACATTACTTTGTCAGATTTTGCTGTTTCAGTTCCAACGACAATTCTGTCAGGATGCAGGAAATCATGCACTGATGTTCCTTCCCTTAAAAATTCGGGGTTGACAGCAACATCAAACTCGATTTTCAAATATTTTTCCAGCAATGATTTCATCCACTGGGCAGTTTGCACTGGAACAGTGCTCTTCTCAACAATAACTGCATAATGCTTGAGATTTGCTCCAATATCTTTAATCACCTGCTCCATAAATGACAAGTCTGGAGAGCCGTCTTTCTTTGGGGGAGTTCCAACACAAATAAAGATTGCCTGCGCATCCTTAATTGTTTCCTGAATTGAGGTCGAGAATGATAATTTCCCTGATTTCAGATGCTTAGTGAGTAGCTCTGGTAGCCCTGCCTCGAAAATAGGGCAGATGCCTTTCTTTAGCTTGGCAATCTTTGATTCATCAATATCATTGCATATTACTGTGTGACCAAGCTCAGCGAGACAAGCACCAGTTGTCAGCCCTACATATCCTGTTCCGATTACTGCAATTTTCATTAACATCAACTGCAGAAAAAAGGGTATAAATAGCTTATGCTTTGACAGTCTGTTCTATGCCTTCATGAAAGGGCACATCTGGATGGAAATGCAAGATCTTCTTTGCTTCAGAAATGTCGGCAACACTGTGACTGATATCGCCCTGCTGCTTTGGAGCGAGTTTAGGAGAAATCTTTGTATTAAGTACCTCGTTCAAATGAGCAAGCATCTCCTTAATTGAGACTTGCACACCTGTCGCAATATTGAATATTTTGCCAGCTGCATGCGCACCAGTCATTGCTTTCAAATTTGCCTGAACCACATCAGTTACAAAGACAAAATCCCTTGTCTGCATTCCATCGCCGAAAATAATTGGCTGCTGCTTACTTTTCAATGCTGTTACGAACTTTGTTATGACGCCGGAATATGGAGAAGTTGGGTCTTGCCTTGGGCCGTACACGTTGAAATATCTCAAAGCAACTGTTTCCATTCCGTAAATCTTGTTAAAAATGATTGTATACTGCTCTCCAGCAAGCTTTTGCAAGGCGTATGGAGTTTGTGGTTTTAATTGACTTGATTCTGTCTTAGGCAGTGTGGGCTCGTCACCATAAACTGCTGCGCTGCTTGAGTAGATAACACGCTTTACTTTTGCATCTCTTGCTGCCAAAAGAACTTTGAGCGTGCCAGTTGCATTCACTTCATGCGATTCCAGCGGATGCTCTACTGAGTATGGAACGCTTGCAATAGCAGCCAAATGGAAAACGTAATCCTGGCCGTTCACTGCTTTCTTGAGAACGGCTGCGTCAGTAATATCACCTTTGATGAACGTAATTTTGTCCTTAACTGAAGCGAGATTTGACTGCTTGCCTGAAAAAAGATTGTCAAGAACTGTTACACTGTGCTTTCCCCTGACTAATGCCTCAACTAAATGGCTCCCTATGAAGCCTGCACCGCCAGTAACCAAAACTTTTGCCATGCCAAGCAGAAATTAAGAAAAGTTTATAAACCCCTCCCTTTGTCGTCAATATTGGACGGTCATAGGGGTCGGGTTCCACCTGGTCTCATTCGAACCCAGCAGTTAAACCGGCCTCCGTAGCTGTGTGTACTTCGTTAAGAGGGAAATCAGCTAAGCTGTCCACCTTATTTTTCTTAAACTTTCATAAAGTTTCATCAAGAACTTAGGTCTAGATTTCTATGATTACATCGCTTGTCTTTGGATTCAGGTCCTTGACTTTAGCGTGGCCTTTCAGCCTTGCCTTCATTTCCTGCAAAGAGAATTTTTCTTTTGCTTTGTTTAATTCTTCAAGAATGTCCTTTAACTCCTGATAATGCTCGTAAATTAATTCGCCCTTGCGCTGCACTTCTATTGCTTCTTTTTCCATCGCTGCGATGTTCTTTGACTGCATGCTAATAACATCTTCTAATTTAGCTTTCTTGGCAGCAAATGCTTTTTGGGCGCCGGATACTTTTTGCGCCAGCAGTGTGTGTGGCAACTTTGAATCAATCAATTCCGAGAACGTCTTGAAAGGATAGCCATCGTCGGTGTACTGCACCAGCTTGATTGGGCTGAGCTCGCCATCAGGATATGCACGCGGGCTGAGCTTTTCTTTCAAAAAAGATTGGTATGCTTTGAAGTCACTGCCACGGGCAATGATTTCTCTTGCGAGCATTTTGCCAAATCCCAGAGAGGCAAGCGACTTTTCATCGACAGAAATGTCTGATGCTTTTAATTCGAAAAGGTTTTTCTTGGCAGGCGGAAGAATGTAGTTCAACCCGCGTTTAATCTCGCGGTCCTTCCACGCGCGCTCCTCCTTTGCACCCAAGATTTTTCTGGAAGCATCAGTCAAAATAACATTTCCATTCTGGAACAGTTCGACAAAAAGATAAAAAGTTTCTTTCTGAGTTTCAAACGTCACCTGGACTATACGCTCACTACCCAACTGCTCTATTTTGGCAATCTTCTTGCCTTCCAAGAAACGGCGCATAGCGCTGCACAACCCTGAGAATTTCTCAGGAGCAGCCGGCTTTTCCTTTGCAATCCAAATTACGTTGTTTGTAATGCGCACAAAGAGCTTGCCAGCGCTTGACTTGTGAATTTGCAGCAAAAAACCGTCTGGTTCGTAGATTTTGTCAACACGAGCGCCCACTACGTCCTGCAATTCCTGAACGAGAAAATGCAGTTCAAGGAAATTCAGCTCGGTTTTCATGGTATATACACCTGAAGCGAAGAATTTAAATCTTGTTAATAGAAAGGCTAAATTTGGGGTTACAAGTTGAAAGCACTAATTACCGGGATCACCGGACAAGACGGCAGCTACCTGGCAGAACTCCTACTGTCAAAAGGATATGAAGTTTATGGACTTGTCAGAAGAAACAGCACATCAAATACTGGACGCATAGACCATTTGCCTCAAATCAAACTAGTTTATGGCGACCTACAAGACTCACACGCACTTTCAAGAATAATACGTGAAATCAAGCCTAATGAAGTATACAATTTAGCTGCGCAAAGCCACGTACGAGTAAGCTTTGACATACCAGAGTATACCTCAGATGCCACTGGCATTGGAGCACTACGCCTATTGGAAGCAGTCAGACAGGAACATCCGAAAGCAAAATTCTACCAAGCAGGCAGCAGCGAAATGTACGGAAAAGTATTGCAAGTACCACAGAATGAATCGACACCATTTAACCCTCGCAGCCCGTATGCATGCGCTAAAGTGTTTGCACACCACACAATCAGATTATATCGTGATGCGTACAAAATATTTGCCTGCAACGGCATCCTCTTCAATCACGAAAGCCCAAGGCGAGGAGACAATTTTGTCACCAAGAAAATAACGAAAGCAGTTGCGCGCATCAAACTAGGCAAGCAAAAAGACCTAGTATTAGGCAATCTCGATGCAAAGCGCGACTGGGGATACGCTCCAGAATATGTTGAGGCTATGTGGAAGATGCTGCAACAATCAGAACCGGATGACTATGTCATTGCAACAGGTGAAACGCACAGCGTGCAGGAATTTGTTGAAGAAGCATTTGCATCTGTAGGACTGAACTGGAAAGAACACGTAAAACTGGACGCACAGTTATTACGACCAGCAGAAGTTGACCTTTTAATCGGAGATGCCTCAAAAGCAAAACAAAAACTTGGCTGGCAGCCAACGACAACTTTCAAACAGCTTGTAAAGATAATGATAGAAGCGGATCTTAAAACAGAACAGTAAACTTATTCTTCAATCAATAAGTTCACAATAGCCGCATACGCAGGACGAGTAATGAGAATACCAACAGTAACCGCCAGAATTGTTGTAATCGCGAAGCCCTTCAGCATTCCTGCGCCAGCGAACAGCAAAGGTATCATAGCAACTACCAAAGTTAAATACGCACTGAAAATAATGCTGAACGCGCGCTTGATACGCTCTTTCCAGTTGTAAGCAACTTCAGTTTCCCTGCGGATAGCCTCATCAGTAATAACCACCTGATCGTTGACTCCCTCGCCGATAGCAAGAATTAAACCAGCAATCGCGGCCAAGTCAATGTTCCAGCCGATCAAAGAGGCAACAGACATTGTAAGGAAAACTTCAGACAATGCAGTAATCAAGATAGGAAGTGCGATAACAATTCTGCGATAT
>CAZNFZ010000004.1:0-1715 GCA_964572665.1 uncultured Methanosarcinales archaeon | reverse complement strand
AACAACCTCTGCCTCAGCAAGCTCAATCGGGCCTTTTGCAAGCACATAATCACTTATGTCAAGAACACCTTGAGAAATTTCTCTAACCGCCTGCTGGATCCGCTCCTCTTCCGCAAATAAAATTCCAAGCTCTGTCATCTTCTACGCCTCTTCTCGTGATTTGCAATGATAAGTCTTGTTTTGACAATTGCATCAGGGCTCAAGCTGATGCTGTCAATTCCGCAATCAACCAAAAACTCTGCAAATTCAGGAAAAGAACTAGGAGCATCGCCGCAAATGCCAATCTTTTTCTTATATTTTTTTGCAACTTCAATCACGTGCGCTATCATGCGCTTAACTGCCTCGTTTCTCTCGTCGTAAATGTCTGCGACAAGCTCACTGTCACGGTCAACACCCAAAGTCATCTGGGTCAAGTCATTGCTGCCAATGCTGAACCCATCAAAAATCTCAGAAAATTCATCTGCCAAAATGACGTTGCTCGGAATCTCACACATAACATACACCTGCAAGCCGTTCTTGCCCTGAGGCAAACCATTTTCTTTCATAATCTGGATTACTTTACGCCCTTCTTCAGGTGTGCGGCATACCGGAATCATGACTTTCAGATTTGTCAGGCCGAATTCATCTCTCACTTTCTTGATTGCCTTGCATTCCAACTCAAAGCCAGCCTTATAGCCCGGCTTGTAATATCGTGAAGCACCGCGCCAGCCAATCATTGGGTTTTCTTCATGCGGCTCAAAATATTTCCCACCAATAAGATTAACGTATTCATTTGTCTTAAAGTCAGAAAAACGAAGAATTACGTCTTTTGGATAAAAAGCAGCTGCGAGCATACCAACACCTTGAGCCAGCTTATCGACAAAGAATTGTTTTTTATCTTTATAGCCAGCAGTAAGCTCTTCAATCTGCTCCCTTGTTGCCGCATCCTGCACTTTCTCAAAATTGATAAGCGCCATCGGATGAATCCGGATATATTCGTTAACGATAAACTCCTCGCGCGCAAGCCCAACACCATCATTTGGCAGGAAACTCAAATCAAAAGCTTCATCCGGATTGCCAATGTTCATCATTATTTTAGTCCTTGGCCGAGGCATGTTATGAATATCAGTTCTGTCAACTTTGAACTTCAGATAACCCTCATAAATGACACCGTGCTCTCCTTCAGCACAGCTAACCGTGATTTTCTGGCCGTTCTTGATAGCTTGCGTTGCGTTATTTGTTCCAACAATGCACGGCAATCCAAGCTCCCTGCTCACAATGGCAGCATGCGATGTCCTTCCGCCCCTGTTTGTAACAATAGCAGAAGCAATTCTCATAATAGGCACCCAGTCAGGGTCAGTCATTTCAGTAACCAGCACTTCTCCAGGCTTAAACTGCTTGATATCTTTCACGTCCTTGATAATATGGGCAGGACCTATTGAAATCTTGCTGCCAACACTCTTGCCAATAGTGAGAATTTTTCCCTTCTGCAAAAGCTTGTATTCTTCCACAATATTACGATTCTTTTGAGATTGAACTGTTTCGGGACGAGCCTGGACAATATACAATTCATCAGTCTGACCGTCCTTTGCCCACTCCAAATCCATCGGAGTCCACTTTTTCTTCTTCTGACTGTAATGGTCTTCAACATCCATCGCCCATTCCGCCAGCATAAGAACTTCACTATCTGTCAAACAAAACTTTTTCCTTTCTTCAGAAGGAGTATCCACTTTCTT
>CAZNFZ010000003.1:0-7527 GCA_964572665.1 uncultured Methanosarcinales archaeon | reverse complement strand
AATGGTTTTGCTCGAGCAAAATAAGCATAATCATATGGCTGTGCGTCCTTTAATCTCACGCCAATTGATGCCATATTATTTTCAAGCTGCTGCTTGTGCAAATCTTCTGTCTTGACAAGGAATTCACGCAATTGCTCTGCTAATTTGTCATACTCAACTTCTTTAATGAATGAAAGGTAGTCAATGTATGATTTGCCTGAAAGCTCCTGAATAAGATCATACACACTTTTCCATGAGCGCTTTTCAAAAGCAGTCAGCTTTTTCTTGACTGGCTTTGTCGCCTCAAATATCATCTTGCGCTTTTCCCTGATGTCCTCGTTCATAATTAATGAAGACACTTGACGGAATGGTATCTGCTGGCCGTTGACATCTATTGTAGCAGCAGCCTCATAAGAGTTTGACTTGTCAGACAATTTCTTCAGCTGGTTGCCGATAAAATTGCCAACAAAAGCATCGTATAATAGGCGACCTTGCTTGTTCGAAATGTTCTTTTTTGCCTCGTCAATATGCTCCTTTGAGAACAAGTGCTTGAACTGCTTGTAAATTTTAGAACTCTCAAGCTCATCCTTCTGACCAGAGCTGTTCAGGTAATGCTCACGTGAAAGAGCTTCGTCAAATTTTTGCAAATCAGCAATCAAATGTAAGACCATATGAGTGAGAGAAAATAAGTGATATAAAAACTAACCGAAATAGATAGGCAATTCTTCTTTCATTTCCTTGGCTCTTGCACCGCGGAAGCGTTCTCCCAGGTCTTCGTACATTTTCTCAACATCTTTTGTCACAGACGCGTGGACCTTCTTCATCGCTTTCTCAAAATGTGACATCAGAATTTCTTTTGCGTTAATGTCCTCGCGCAAAGCAAGAATAGCAGCTTCACGGCAAATTGCCTCAATGTCAGCGCCCACATAACCCTCGGTTTTTCTAGCAAGCTCAGCAATGTCAACATTCTTCAAGGGCATTCCTTTGGTGTGCACCTTAAAAATATCCAAACGTGCATCCAATTCAGGAGCTGGAAGCAAGATAATTCTGTCAAATCGACCTGGACGCAATAATGCAGTATCAAGCATGTCTGGCCTGTTGGTCGCGCCAATGATTACTATGTCGTGCATTCCCTCAAGACCGTCAATCTCGGTCAACATCTGGTTGACCACGCGCTCAGTCGTACTTGCATCACTGCTAATGCCGCGGCGCGGCGCAATGCTGTCAATCTCATCAAAGAAAATAATTGTAGGCGCAGTCTGGCGCGCTTTCTTGAACACTTCCCTGACTGCCTTTTCTGACTCGCCAACCCACTTGCTTAGCAACTCTGGACCTTTAATTGAGATAAAGTTAGCCTGACTCTCAGTCGCAACTGCTTTTGCCAGCATTGTCTTGCCAGTGCCCGGCGGACCATACAAAAGAATACCCTTTGGCGGCTTAACGCCAAGACGCTTGAACGAATCGGGATGCTGCAAAGGCCATTCAACAGCCTCTTTCAACTCCTGCTTAGGCATCTCAAGACCGCCCACATCAGTCCACCTGACATTCGGCACTTCAACAAGCACTTCTCGAAGCGCTGACGGCCTGACGACTTTTAATGCATCACGGAAATCTTTCTTTGAAATGAACAGTTTTTCAAGAATCTCTTTGGAAAGGGGCTCTTCCTTGTCATATTTCAAATCGGGAAGAACACGGCGCAGGACAATCATAGCTGCTTCTTTAGTAATAGCAGCAAGATCTGCACCGACAAAGCCGTGCGTGACTGCAGCAAACTCTTTCAAGTTAACATCCTTTAACAACGGCATGTTACGCGTGTGAATCTTCAAAATATTGAGACGGCCCTCCTTATTTGGAACACCAATTTCTAATTCTCTATCAAACCTGCCCGGACGGCGCAATGCAGGATCAAGAATGTTTGGAACGTTTGTAGCAGCAATAACAACAACTTTGCCCCTTGACTTCAAACCGTCAAGCAACGCGAGCAACTGCGCAACAACACGCCTCTCAACTTCACCCTTTGTTTCTTCACGCTTGGTCGCAATAGCGTCTATTTCATCAATAAAAATAATGGCTGGAGCGTTCTTCTCAGCTTCCTCGAACTTTTTCCTAAGATTTTCTTCTGACTGACCATAATATTTTGACATAATTTCAGGACCGTTGATTAAAATGAAATGAGCATTCGTTTCATTTGCAACAGCTTTTGCAACCAACGTCTTACCAGTGCCTGGAGGACCGTGCAAAAGAACTCCCTTTGGAGGCTCGACACCAAGACGCTCAAAAATTTCCGGATGCTTCAAGGGAAGCTCTATCATTTCCCTAATCTTAGTGATTTCGGGCTGCAAGCCGCCAATGTCCTCATAAGTAACGCCCGGCAATGCGTCTTCATTAACATCAATCGCTTCAGGATTCAAAACAACTTCCGTCTGCTCGGTAACGATCACCGGCTGCTTTGGATTGGTTTCAGCAACAATAAACTTCAAGTCACCAAAACCAACCGCCATCATTTGGTCTTCCAACAAATTAAACACATCGTCAAAGTTCCTGCGCTTTCTAGGACCACCCAGCGCGATAATATCTCCCTTTGTCATCGCACGGCCCAATAAATTCTGCTTGAATAAAACGGGAGATGCACGAACAACAATGCCTTCTCTTGCTGGAGCAATAATTACTTTCTTGGCAGGCTCGACCTTTGCCTTCCTTACTGTTAAAAGTTCACCAATAGAAGTGCGCGCGTTCTTTCTCGCCAGACCATCCATACGGATAATGTTCAAGCCAATGTCGCCAGGATAAGCCCTGTCAACAATAGCAACCGTCTTTCTGGTGCCTTCAATCTCAACAATGTCACCAGGCCTGACATCTATCTCACGCATGAAACTGCTGTCTACACGGACAATACCCTTATTGACGTCATCCTGTATAGCTTCTGCAACTTTCAGTTTTATGTCTGGCATACCATACCCACGTTTTTAATGATATTATAAGAACAGTTGCTGTATATATAGTTTTTCCTCAAGAGTGAAGAATTGCGGAAACTCTTGGTTTCCGAAACCATCGGAAATGCACGCATTTCCGAGGTTACTTAACTTGTATTTTCGGCAATGGAATTGGCGGAGGCAGGTTTACTTCGCGCGCGAATAGAATTGCCTCAATATTACATCTTGACAACACTACGTTCAGCACAGTTGACATGATGTCTTTTGGAATCTTCTTGTCTTTCTTCCAGCTTTCAGAAATCGACTTAACCTGCTCAGGCTTTTCGATAAATGTGAGGTAACCAATAATTGTGATATTTGCTAGCTTGGGCTCGTAGTTTGCAGTAAACTCAAAGTGGAACTTTAGCGCACCTTGCTTGCTGGCACCTATAGCCAAATCTGTCTTTTCAACTTCCTTAAGAATAACATTATTGCTAACAGAAACTTTGCCTTTAACTAGGCCGAACTTTTCCACAAGAATTTTGCTGAACTGCAATCCGACTACTGGCATGATTCGATGGGAAGACTGCCAATATATAAGGTTTACGAATCGGGATAATATGAGTAAACGTGCCAAACCTTTATAAATCAATTTTGTCTTTTAAGCACTAATGAAAAAAGAGCTGATGGATTATATACAGGACGTTCTGTCAAAGGGATTCAAGCCAGAGCAAGTCAAACAGACGCTCAGGCAGGCAGGATACGCGGAAGCTGACATACAGGAAGCTTTTGCAGGAATCAGCCAGCCAAGCCACACGCTAACCATTTTCATAACACTCTGCATTCTCACCAGTTTGTTTGTGTTAATTTTGTTTTTGCTCTTTAATTTCCTAGGCACATCTCCAATAGAAATGCCGCAGAAAATCATTACCCCGTCAGTCTCGCCGCAAAGCGGCTGCAATGAAAAAACACCCGGACAATGGTGCTATCAGGTCATCACCGAAAGCGTAACCAGCGGCAGCTGCTCTGCAACGAAAGAAGAATGCATGAACACATATTATGCCGACCTTGCAGTTGCAAACAAAGACGAGAAATTATGCGACAATATTGCTCAGCCAGGCAAAGACTGGTGCATCAGCAATGTAGCCAGTAAAAAGAATGACCTGGCAGTATGCAACAATGTGGCAGACCCAGCAGAAAAATCATTCTGCATTGGAACTGTAGGCGGACAGCAGGGAAATAAGACAGCCTGTGATTCCGCACCATCAAAAGATGAATGCAATATCAACTATGCAATGGCAAGCAACGACCCGAGCATCTGCGCCCTGATAAGCAGCCAGGATAAAAAACAACAATGCGAGTTCTTTGCTATTCCACCACCGCCCGTACCTGAGTAACACATGGCATTCATACCCGCAGAACTAGCACACCCATTGGTTTTCAACAGCATTGTACTATTGGCAAGCTTCTATATTTTATTCAAAAGCGCTGATTTGATTGTTTTCGGCATATCACATTACGCAAAACAACTGGGCCTGAGCGACGCGATAACAGGACTGGTAGTAGTAGCAATGGCGGCAAGCGCGCCGGAAATCATCAGCTCACTAACCGGATTCCTTACCGGACAAGCCGGCATCGGATTTGGCACAATACTAGGCAGCAATATGGTACACGTAGGATTCGCGCTTGGATTACTGTGCCTCATTGGAAAAAAAATAAAACTCGAACCAAGCATATTCACCAAAAAAAGACTTCTAATGTGGGGAATGCTAATGCTGCCATTTGTACTCGGCATTATTGGCAAAGGACTATCACGCATTGATGGAATCATAATGCTGGCCGCATTCTGCACATACTTAGCAATGCTATGGAAAATTGAAGGCAAGACCGGCAAGATAAAGAAAAACGTAGAATTCAAAAACATCTGGCGAGACGCAGTCATATTCCTACTGGCGCTCGCGGCCTTAATTTTGGCGGGCAGATGGCTGGTGTTCAGCAGCATCCAAATAGCAACATACTTTGACGTACCAGCATATTTCATCGCGCTCACCATCATCGGTGTAGGCACAACAATCCCAGACTTCGCGGTTGAAATCAAGTCATTATTCAGAGCGCACACGGGCATAGGACTTGGAGATTTACTCGGCTCACTAATGATTGAACTTTTACTTTTCTTCGGGATCATATCAATCGTTGCGCCAATCACAGTGGACCTATCAGAAGCCCTCAACGCGATGATATTCCTGCCGCTCGGAATAACTCTAGTAATGTTCTGGATGAATAAAAAAGAACTCACCTGGAAACACGGGCTGACATTTATCTCGCTGTATTTAGTGTTTTTAATCATTGAAATCTACAAAGTCATATAAATGAGCAATTCTTCAAGCGGAACATGATATTAGTAGACGACCATTGCCATCTCATGCACAAATTATACACTGATGTAGATGCGGTTATTGACAGAGCACGGAAAGCTGGCGTCAAAGCAATCATCTGCTCAGGCATAAATCCTCCAACAAACAAAGAAGCGCTTGAAATTGCCAAGAAATATGCGCCATTGGTTAGGGCAAGTTTGGGCATTTATCCGGTTGACGCATTGGGAGTACAACCGGACGTAGAAGGCGGACTCAAAGTCCACAAAGGGCCGATTGACTTGGACAAAGAATTTGAATTTATTAAAAAGAACAAGGATAACATTGCAGCTGTCGGAGAAGTCGGACTTGATTATCACTGGGTGAAAGATGCAGAGCTGCAAAAAAAAGAACGGGAGAACTTTGCACGCATCATAGAATTTGTTGAAAAATTGAAGAAGCCAATGATTGTGCACACCAGAGGAGCTGAACAGGACTGCATAGATATGCTGACCTCGAGCAAACTAAAAACTGTTGTACTGCACTGCTTTGAAGGAAGAAAACATTTGATAAAAAGAGCAAATGAATCCGGATTTATTTTCTCAATTCCCACAAATATTGTCAACAGCCAGCACTTCCAGATGCAGGCAGAGATAGCTCACATAAACCAGATAACCACAGAAACCGATGGACCATACCTGTCACCTTTACGCGGACAAGTTAACGAGCCAGCAAATGTCAAATTTGTGATTGACAAAATTGCCGCAATCAAAAAATTTGAGCCGGAAGAAGTTGCCAACAATGTCTGGCTGAATTTTCAAAGAATATACGGTTAGAATAACTTTCCGCCTTGATAATTGGATTCTTTCTGCTGCTCGTAATGCGCCTCTCCCTTCAATTCGCTGAAAGACAATTGAGCGAATCTGGCGCCGAGCTCAAATTCGCAATCAGAAAATGGAACGAGCATAAATGTCAGAAAACCCTGATAGCCAGCTTCTGAAAGACCGCAGCCAAGCAATGACTGCGTTAATCTGAATAATGAAGTTCTTGGCGCAATCTGCAGCATCAAATTGTTAGGCGTGTTGACTTTTTCCATGGTGATTACGAAATACGGCTTCAGACGCTCGAGCTTTACAACACCGGATTCGACAACCTGCACATCCTTGATGTCATATCCCTGCATACGATCCTCAAAGCCCTTCAAGACAACAGCAGAGCCGAGCTTTGGCGGAACATTATCACTTTTTGAAATGGCTAATCTGCCCCCATTCACAATCTCCACAATTGCTGCACAACGCGCATCAAGACCATTTGCAGTCAATTGAGCGTCAAGATCATGAAAATTGGTGATAAGATTATTCTCAACAATGAGTTTTTTCAGAACGTCACGGCTTAAGTGCATGTAGTTTTACCTCCGCAGAGCGTATTTAATTATTTCTGTTGTACGCCATATAAGAAAACCCTTTGATGCTGAGCATGATGATTAACATATTTGGTAAAACTTCTTAAGCCAGACTGGTCGATGAGAGTCAATGAGTTCTGCTTTGCAACCACGCGGAAAAGTTCCTCGCTGCCTTTCATAAAAGACGTATACCCGCCCCAAGATTCATCAAAATTAACAAGATCGAGAATGACGGCAACGCCTTTTGCCGGCTTCAAGTCATCATACAACACAGTGTAATCGCCGTGCTCAAACTTCAGGACAGAAAAAATGAATTTTTTGCCTGTAAGTTTTTTAAGGACTAAATGTAATTCTTTAATTGCAGGCGCCTTTGCAACATGGTAAGAACATTTTTCTGGAACATAGACGCGCTTGAACTTAAGATGCTTGAAACGCCCGAGATTTTTCGGAGACAAGAATGACAACAACCGCATGTTGCCAGACAGCTTGAAATTTCGAACTATATGTTTCAGCGGATCATCCGCTGAACTAATGTCAACCATGGAACCACCCTGCAAAAGAAATTCTTTTTTTATTGTGAGACATCACTTCCTGCACGCGATGCCAGGACTTTGAGGAAACTTTGAAGATGGTGAATGTATTGTACGTCGGCGGAATTGACTTCACAATCTTTTTATCTTTGAAGAATTGGAGAGCACCGCCATCTTCCTTGACAAAATTGTCGCCAACCTGGAAAACGTATGCGATCTTTCTGCCTTCCAAACGGTCATCGTGAGGGAGCAAGTAGTCAGTATCATCATAAATGAACGCTGACATATCAATAAACTTCAGCTTTTCTCCCGTTATCTGAGAAATAAACGAAATGAATTCTTTTGATAAAAAG
>CAZNFZ010000002.1:0-4538 GCA_964572665.1 uncultured Methanosarcinales archaeon | reverse complement strand
AACAACTTCCTGCTGATCAGGAGTTAATATTCTCTTTTTTTCCATAACTATTGTTTGCTGTTTCATATTATTTGGAAAGATAACGTTGTATTTATTTGTATCGTCTTAGAAGTTGGAAAGTTTACGGAAATGGTTAGAAGTGTTCATTAACAACTCTGCGCTTTTCTATAACCCCTTTCCATCGCTTCCTCTTCGCTGTCAAAACAAAGCAAATGCACAGGCTTAATCCACTTTACAAAAGTACAATGACATTCATAGTAAAGGTCTGTCTTCGCATCACCAATCAAAGCAGTGCCTAATGGACAGCCAATCTCTGAACACTCATTTTCTTCCAGTACAACTGGAGGCTGTTCAACAATAACTATAGTTTTTGTTGCTTTCAACTGCGTTTTTTCTACTTCAACTGGAACCGGTGTAGAAGGAATTGTTGGCTCTACTGTTGGTTCTTCTGATGGTATAACAGCAGGTTCTGGCTGCTGCTGGATTGTAGTACAGGCTATTAGAAATAACAATATTAAGCAAAATGACTTGTTCATGCGTACTTAGAAGACAACCCTGATTTAAAAGCTTACTCGTATCTCAACGCTTCAACCGGCCTCAGCTTGCTCGCCCTTCTTGCTGGCAGTACTCCCGACATTGCGCCGATCACAAACGAGAACAACAGCGCGCCCACAATCAGCCAGACTGGGAACACTGCATAAATTGTTCCAGGACCGAACGCGGCGTTAGCACCAACTTCGACGGTTTTGGAAATGGCGGAGCCAATGATGATGCCGATGATGCCGCCGGCAGTGCCGAGCAGGCCGCTTTCGATCAAAAATAAAGTAAGAACATCACGGTTTCTGGCGCCGATGGCTTTCATCACGCCAATCTCGCGCGTACGCTCAAGAACTGCAGTGAACATGACGTTCATAATGCCGATGCCGCCGACTAACAAACTAATGGCGGCAATGCCGACAAACACGACCTGAATTATGTTAAACACTGCGTTAAAGCTTGCAATCAATTCAGTGGCAGTCTGCACTGAAAAGTCTTCATTACCCTCTTTCTGATGCCTATCGCGACGAATAGCCTTCTCAATACGGTCGCCAACATCATCAGGATTCACGTTAGCCGCAGTCTGCGCAACAATAATGGAATATGTAGTAAGATCATCAGCGACACGGCGCGCGTCATCCTCGGGCAGCAAAACACCGCCATCCATTCCAGGATCACCAATACGCTTCACCACACCAACAACATCATACAATTCATCCTTAATCAACAGCTTATCACCAACAATAATGTTTTTGCCAAACACAGAATTATGCGCCAAATTATACCCAACAACAACCTTGCCCTTGTCTTTATGCGAAAGCAAGCGGCCATTTTCAGGCTCCCACGTGCCAACCGCACGCACCAGTTCAGCTTCACGAGCAGTCTTAGGAATACTCACCATAAACATAGTGCGCTGCACCTTATTGAACTGCACAGAAGCAGCGCCAAAAATATAACCGGCAGCCTGCATAACACCATTCACGTCACCAACCAAGTCAAGCTCACGGTCAGTCAACGGATGCTGGGCAAACTCACTGCTAGCGGCAGCACCCTTAGCTTGAATGAGAATCTTATCGCCGCCAATCTTCTCAAACTGAGCATTCAAAGTACCCTGCAAGCCCTGGCCAAGAGAAACTAAAGCGACAACAGCAGCAATGCCAATAAAAATGCCCAGCAAAGTCAAAGCAGTACGCTTTTTACGCTTCGCAATGCTGCGCATCGCCATCTTGAGATATTCAGACAGCATTTTAGTCAGCCCTCAGTGCTTCAACAGGAGGCAACTTAGACGCCTGACGAGCCGGAAAAACACCGGAAATGGTTCCGATCAAAAAAGAAAACATCAAAGCTCCAAGAATCAAAGACGGTGGAAAAGACGCTTTCAACAAACTGCCAGCAAAACCCTGGCCGATAAACTCGACAAGCTTGGAAAGACCAAAACCAATAGCAATTCCAACAACACCGCCAGCCATGCCTAACAAGCCGCTTTCAAGCAAGAAAATCCACAAAATATCCGAATTACGCGCGCCAATAGCTTTCATAATACCAATATCGTGAGTTCTTTCAAGAACAGAAGTGTACATCGTGTTCATAATTCCAATACCGCCAACCAATAATGAAATAGCCGCGATGCCGATAAACACTGCCTGTACCACGCCAAGAATCGTGTTAATCGAGCCAATCAAGTTTTCAGACGTCTCAACATTCACGTCTTCAAAACCTTCTTTCTGATGCCTGTCACGCCTAATAGCGCGCAACACTCTATCAGCAACATCGGACGGAACTTGACCGGGAACAACCTGCGCGACAATCGCGCTCAACTCATCACCTGCACCTGTCAACTGTTCCAAATCATCAGCGTTCAACAAAATCGCGTTATTAATGAAAGCAGCCCCCTTATCCAACAATCCAACAACTTCGTACGCCTTTCCATTAATCAACAAGCGCGTGCCAACAACAATATCTTTAGGAAAATGCTCTTCCGTCCACAAATGCTCGCCAACAACCAATTTGCCTTTCTCACCTGCCTTAAGCATACGGCCATGAGCAATCTTAACATCCAAAGATTCCAACACTAAATCACGACCTTCGGCATCGTCCGGAATACTTCCAGCAAAGAGCGTGTCAGCCTCATCCGCAAGCTCAACATTAACAGAACGCAATAACCTGCCAGCAGCACGCTGAACGCCAACAACACTTCTTACCAGTTTCAAATCGTCTTCATACACTTTGCCGGCTGAAAGCTCACCAGGAGGGCCAAAACCAGCCTGCACTCCTTGAACTGTTATCTTATCAGTTCCAATAGAGGCAAACTGCTGGTTAATCGCGTCCTGCATACCCTGACCTAAAGAGATAAGGGCTACAACTGCAGCGATTCCGATAAAAATACCCAACATGGTCAGCGAGGTACGTAAAAAACGCTTCCTCAAACTGCCAAGGGCAATGACGAAATAATCTTTTATCATAGGCTTTGCAAGTTATACCAGAGGGGGCTTAACCGCCGCCCTGTCGGAAACTCGCTTTGAATCATATATCGATACCCCGAGTTTCCGAGCATGCTCAGAAAGCTTGCTTTCTGACACCTCTTGAACTCCCCGCGGTTAACGTTTCTTTCTGCGCTTGAAGTACCAGTACACAATGCCGCCGATGATTAACAGCACGATTACGACTGTTCCAACCGGGAAGCCGCCCTTGCCCAAGTCCTTCTCGGTAATAATTCGCAAAGGCAAATCATACTGCTGGCTGAAGTCAACATTGTACGGGTCCTTGAACTCAAGCTGTATTGAAAGACGCGGGCTTTCAACCAACGGCTTAATGGTAAAGTCCACTGTTTCAAAATCATCGCTGTCAAGATTTCCGACATATGCCTCGTTTGAAGGAGACAAAATCGCATAATCAGGCGTCTGAACCAAGCGCACAGTCATATATTTCAGGTTGACAACACCCTTGTTGACAACCTTCATTGAAACAATACCTGGAACTTTCTTACTGTCAAACTTTGTTGAATCAACAGTCAAAGATAACTCTGGCTTAGCGTTTACAACTAAGCTAATCTTGGCAGTTGAGCTCAAAACCTTGTTACGCTCATCCTGATACGACAACGTAACAGGAATATTGTACACTTTGACTTCAGTAGATGTGTCTGAAGCAAGCTTGAAAGACAGCTCTTCAGTTTCACCAGCGCCAATGTAATCAATACGCTTCAAAGCACCAGAGCCAATAGTTGAAAACTTACCATCAATCAAGTCAATGCTTGCGTCAAGATTCTTAACAGCAATTCTTCCGGCGTTTCTCAACTTGAGCTTAACGTCAACAGTCTGGCCGGGAACGATTTGTGATGGACTTACCTCATAAGTATCAACCACGATTACGGCATTCTGAGTTTGCAAGCTCACAGGAGTTTCCAATTGAGTCCACTGGCCGCCATCAACAGAATACTGGAATTTAACATTTGAATCACCATTCGGAGCGTTTGAGTCAACAAACAATGTAAACTTTACAACCTTGCTTTCTGTCTGGGCAACTGAACCAGCAACAACCTCGCCCTGCTGTCCCTGAGGCAAGCTGAACGGATACTCTGGAACAAACTTAACCACCACATTCTTTGCAGTAGTGCCAGCATTATTCAACTCTATCCAGATATCAACAGTATTACCCTGCTCTGCCGGTGTCGGCTGGTAGCGCAAAATAGACGCCTTAACCATCGAGCCTCCAGCAGCGTGAACGCTCAGTGCGAGCACTAACAACATTACAATTGCAATTATTTTCTTCATTTTCAATTCCTCCTGTGAAGGTGCTTTGACTGCACAATCACACCATCTTTCAAAAATTCAATACGGTCAGCCACATGAGCCAACACATCATCGTGAGTAACAAGAACAATCGTCTTGCCCTGCTTTTCGTTCAACTCCCGCAAGAAAGCCATAACTTCCTTGCCAGTCTTGCTGTCCAAGTTACCTGTTGGCTCATCAGCAAGGATAACTTGAGGATTAACTGCCAAAGAA
>CAZNFZ010000001.1:0-2877 GCA_964572665.1 uncultured Methanosarcinales archaeon | reverse complement strand
GTTGGAGACTTTTGGATTTCCTCATAATCAACTTCTATAACGATTTCCGGCCTGACAGTCACTTCTCTGCCTTTTTCCTCAATAACCAAAGGCTGGAGAAGTTGTGTTAACTGCTCAAAACTTACTCCTTCTTCAACTTTTTCCTTGATGCCGGTTCCAACCCTGCCAATTTCCAAGAAACTGTTTGTTTCAGGATCTCTGATAGCAACAACGAAAGAAGCAAGCCATTGGCCGCGCTTTCCTTCACCGCGCTCAGCACCCACAATCACGACTTCCAAAGTATCCATTGTTGGCTTGACTTTCACGCCAAACCCAACACGAGAGCCTGGCTTGTAAATCCCCTGCAAGTTTTTCACCATGATGCCTTCATTGCCGGCGTCCAACGACGCTTTGTAGAATTTTTCGGCAACAGATTCATCATCAGTAATTATTTGCTCGGCAAGCTTCAATTCATGCGGGACTTCTTTAACGTGCTTTTTCAGCATGTTCCTTCGCTCAATGAAAGGTGTTTTCAACAAACTCACGCCTTCACAGAACAAAACATCAAATACGTTGATTTCAACAGGGAACTTCTCTGCAATCTCCTGAATATCATACTTTCTTCTGATGCGCTGGCTGATGCTCTGAAACGGCAGATACTTCTTTGTCTTCGGGTCAATTCCTACAACTTCCGCGTCAATGATGAAATTGTCGCCGCTTACCAATTTTAAGATTCTCTGAGCAACATCTGGAAACTGGGCAGTAACATCTTCCAAACGGCGCGTGTACAACGCCAATTTGCCATTGTGCTTGTGAATCTGCAATCTAAAACCATCATACTTCTGCTCAAATGCAGCTGGCTTGCTGACAATTTCGAATGCACCAGCAATATTCTTTGCCTTCTGGAAAAGCATCACTTTTACCGGCTTGCCAGGCATCAAAGAGATATTCTGCAGACCTGATTCGCCTTTTTCTTTAGCAATTTTCGCGACTTCAGAAAAATCATTTGCAACATCTAGCGCTTCTTGAACTAACGTGGCGTACTTATCATAATTAACTCTTTCTTCATCAGAAAAAGCAAGGTCATTTTTGTCCCTATCATACTTTACGCCTGTCTTTTCAGCAAAAAACGCCCACACGATAGCATCTCTGATCGTGCCTTCACCCAAACCCACTCTTAACTCTCCTAAAATAGTTCTTATGATGTATTTCGCCTCATTCGACTTGGCACTGGTGAGCAATTCTGCAACCAACTGCACTTTCCTGTCAACAGTTCCTGCTCCCTCCATTTCAGAAATTTTTCTTAAGTTATCAAAAACTTTCTGTACAGTCAACGGCTGCGAAAATAATGTTGCCTGAGATTTTTTGGTTGTTAATTCTGCAGCAACAGTTCCGATGTCACCTGTTTCTTTCCATACTGACTCAATTTTATCAGCAGAAGCACCCGTGGCAGTAGCAATCGCCTTAACCAATAATTTTGCAGCCATTCCCAGCTCGCGCTGGTCCCAATTTGGAAACAAACGGCCCTGAACGAGCAATAAAACTTTGTCAAGATCATCCGCAGTTTTCAAAAACTCAGAAAGCACCGATGTCTTTTCAAGCCTTTTTGTGGTGGCTTCAAGACGTTCGTACACCCCAACCAATACCTCGTATTTCATTATTAAAACTGAGAAAATAAGAGTATATATTGATTACGCAGCAGCTTTGCCGTAACTGGACGCGCCGGCTTTCGATAACGGGCTGGTGCCTGCGTAATTTCTTGCAACCTTGCTCGCCCTGTCACTTGCAATGTACGCCAAGTCCTTGTCGCCTTTAGCAGTAAAGTATTCTTTTAGAGTGTGCTCAACATCAAGCTCTGCACCAATAGTGTCAAAATATTTCCCTTTCTGTGAAGCGTGCACGAACTCGTGCGCCATAACATAACTAATTGCGCGTTCTTTTGAAACGCCGTAATTTCCAGCAAGCTCTGAAACCTTTTTGTCAAAATCTTTCGAACCAATAAGAGCTGCTTCATCACCTTGAGTTGCGAGTGCAGCTATTGCGCCTTCTAAATCAGACGTACCGATTTTTGTAATATTGTAAAAGTCACGTCCCTGACCTTTCAAATGCTTGTACAATTCTTTTCCCTCGCCCATCAAATAACTTTTTGCGATGTCCTCGAATGAGCCGGAATACTTTGAAGAAACGCCTTTGCCGCTTGAAGCTGTATCGCGCCGGAAATTATAGCCTGCTTTTGGCCCAACTTTCTTTTCAGTTTCGTAACGCTGGTTTGCAATCCAGCCTGTCAAGTCACCACTTTGCTTTGCCATCCTGTCAAGAGTTTGATTTCCAGATTCGTACGAACTAGATGTAGAACGGTACGCTCTTGATTCTCCTTTGTAGATTCCTGGATCGAGCTTTGTTCCAGCTTTTTCAAATAATTCCTTCTGCTGGTAACTTTCAAGAGGTTTGTCTATTACTGTATACTGTCCTTTTGTCTTAACATCATTTATGATGTCTTCCACACTTTGTGACTTTGCTGTCATAATTTAATGTATAAAGACGTTCAGAAATAAAATTCTTGGTGACAAAAATGTCAGGATGATAAAAAACGCCCGAGCTGGGATTACTTGGACAAGCGCGGCTTGCCAAGTTCTCGGAAATCCATTGGATTTCCGCGATGACTCGAAGAATGCTACGCATTCTCGAGTTCCCGAAAATCTACGATTTTCGCGAAACCCAGGGGTTCAAATCTGCATAGAGAATACTGCTGTGCGAAGCAAGTAAAATACGCCCGAGCTGGGATTTGAACCCAGGTCGAAGGGACCGCAACCCTACAGTCTATCCAAGCTAGCCTACTCGGGCATATTCTTAAGACGATAATAAACGATTTATAAACCTTCTTATGGACTTAACGTC